>NZ_JBXWZQ010000224.1:0-8213 GCF_059432795.1 Nitrococcus sp.
CCGTTGCCTCTCGATCCGCCGTTCTGAGTACCCTCCAAGGACCGCGGCGCCGGCGCCGCGGTCATCCTCGTCGATCGTCCATCACCAATCGTGAAAATCAGCCCATCAAATTGGCTGACCGCTCTCACAGGTTGGGAATCTGGAGATGTTTTAGCGATGAGCAACGCCGATGCTGTGGGATTGCTAGGCGCTTTCACGGGGGTGGCTGCCCTCGTTTGGAACATCTACCGCGCGGCGCGCGAGGGCCCGGTGCTTAAGTTACGCCTTAATCAAGGAATGCGCTGGTACCAGCCGCCCGCCGGTTTTCTCGGTAATAGAGAGTACGCGCTCCTCAATGTCGCAAATGTCGGAACGCAGCCTACTACAGTGACCCACCTCGTGGGAACGCGGTACGCGCGTCCATGGCATCGCCTCCTGCGCCGCAAGCCGATCCGCCATTGGGTGGTTATGAATCCTGCCCCCGGCACAATCCCGGCCAAGCTCGCGCCGGGCGAGGAATGGAGTGGCTCCATCGAGCAGAGCGAGGTGGATCATGAATTGGTGGCCGCGGGGCATTTTTACGTCGGCGTGTACCACACATTCGGCGAGCGCCCGAAGATGATTCGCGTGAAGGAGAAGGACAAGAGGTTTCAGCCGCCTAAAGAAACCATCGGTGGTGAACCGCCCAAAACAGCGTAAAAGCAGAGTCGCAAACTAAGTGTCGGTGCGTCGCAAACCGCGCGTCGCGTTACAACTATTTTCCCGAGTGCGACCTATATGCGACCTACGGATTTTTCGGGTTTCTCGTTGTCTCGTAAGTCACTGTTTTAATGGAGCTGGCGAGAGGATTCGAACCCCCGACCGGCTGATTACAAATCAGCTGCTCTACCGACTGAGCTACGCCAGCTTGATTGTCCTGCAGTGGCTTCTGGCCGCGGCTAAGGTCAGCCGCTACCTTGCTTAAGGTTATCATAGCGCGGCGAGCGGCTTGGCTACAAAACGGGCCTCAGCACGGCACGGATTTCCCTCGGATTACTGCCTTTGACCTCAAATGGCGTTCTCGGCGAGCACGGCGAGCCCCTCCAGGACCAGATCGGGCAGGTGCTCGTAGTGACGGGCTAGCCAAGGGCGCAGCGATGCGGCATCTCCGCCGGTCAGAAGTGGCGGTAGAGTGAGACCGCTGCTCTCAACCAGTCGATCGACCAGACCGTCGATGAGCGCGGCAAGCCCCAGCAGAGTGCCGCCGCGGATGCCCTCGGGCGTGCTGGTGGCCAGCACCGTGATCTCCCCTTCTCCGACGGCCGGCAGCCGGTGCGTGCGCTCGGTGAGCGCGCGCCGCATCGCGCCGAGACCCGGCGCAATGACGCCGCCCAGGTGACGACCCGCGCCGTCGACGGCGTCGAGCGTCACGGCCGTGCCACAGTCGACCACGCACGCCGGCAGCAAACCCCGCCGCCGTGCGCCCACCATGGCCGCCCAGCGATCCGCGCCCAGCTCCGCCGGCTGTGGATAAGCGATCTCGATGCCACCTCCGGCATGCGGGGTAACGAGCCAACGTAAATTGCAGGCCCAGTAACGCTCGATCCAATCGGCGATCTCACGCTCAAGGCCCGGTGCGGCGACCGATACGCCGAGCACACCCGCGCGCGGGGGCTCGAGCGCCGCCCAGGCCGCCGCCAGCCCCGCCGGCATTTTCCCCTCGTGGGGCAAGGCGCCGGAGTTGCCGACGAGTCGGCCATCCCCCGCGAGGCCCCACTTGATCCGGCTGTTGCCGATGTCGAGCACGAGCGTCATTCGGCAAGCCTTACCCGCACGTCACCGCTGTAGAAACGCTGCAGACCGTATGGCGTCTCCAGCAGCAGCGCGCCCTGCGGGTCAATCCCCGCCATGCGGCCGCTTACGCTCGCAGCAGAGTGACGAATGACGACCTCGCGGCCGTGCAGCACATCGCGGCGCGGCCAGCGCTGGGTAAGAGCATCGTCGAGGTTGTCGGGGAAGGTTTCGCAGGCGTACACCAGCGCCGCCACCAGCGCCGCGGCAACCCGATTGCGTCCGGGCCGGCCGGCGCCGCCCGGCGCGTGCAGCAGACCCGTTGCGGGCTGATCGAGCTGCGAGGCCAGCGCGGGGGGCAACTGCCAATTGACGCCGACGCCGACGACCACCCGGCATGCCCCCATCGGGTCACCCGTGAGTTCGATGAGCACGCCGCCAAGCTTGCGCCCGTCCCGATACAGATCGTTCGGCCATTTGACGCCGAGCCCCTCGTAACCGAGCGCTTCCAGCGCGTCGGCAAGCGCCACGCCGACCACCAGGGCAAGCGCGCCGGGCCCGGTCGGCAAATCGCTATAGTCCCAACGCAACGACAGGTAAAGCCCGCCGCTCCAGGGCGACTCCCAGCGCCGCCCGCGCCGCCCGCGACCGCCGTGCTGGTGCTCGGCGAAAAGCACCCTTCGGTCGGCGCGGGCCTCCCCGAGTAGCGCCGCGTTGGTGGATTCGATGCTCGCCACCACGTCGAGCCGCTCCAGGCGTTCTTGCACCTGCGGGTGCAGATGGGAGGCGATGCTTGCCGCGCAGAGCGGTTCGATGGGCCAGCAGCTGCGATAGCCGCGTCCGGGCACGGCATCGATCTGCCCGCCCAGCTCCCGCAGTCGCTGTATGTGCTTCCAGACCGCGGCGCGGCTCACCCCAAGGCGGCGAGCAATGGCCTCGCCGGAATGGAATTGGCCGTCCGCGAGCAGCTCGAAAAGCCGCGCATCGCGCACTTCGCTCCGGTGTGTCGAGACCCGCACGGCCGGTCCCTCACACCTCGGCGAAGAATTCGCGCAGCGCGCGCACCATATAGCCGTGATCGAATGCCCCGGCACTCTCGCGAATGCTGTGCATGGACCACATCGGCGCGCCGATGTCGACGGTGCGCAAACCCAGCCGGGCCGCGCAGATGGGGCCGATGGTGCTGCCGCAGGGCAGGTTCGTGCGGTGAACGTAGCGCTGCCAGGGCACGCCGGCGCGATCGCAAAGCGCTTGGAAGTAGGCATCCCCCAACGCATCAGTAGCGTAGCGCTGCTTGGCATTGAGCTTGATCACCGGTCCCGCATTCACCCGCGGGGCGTGCGCCTCGTCGTAGTAGGCCGGGAAGTTGGGATGATAGGCATGCGCCATGTCGGCGCTGAGCAGCCAACCGTGGGCGAGCTCGCGGCGTAGCGCGGCACCCTCGGCGCCGAGCGCGGCGCCGATCGCTTCCAGCGTATCCGGCACGAAACGGCCGGCGGCGCCCTGATAACTCTCCGAGCCCACCTCCTCGTGATCGAGGCAGGCGATCATCGTTACCCCGGCGGCCGGCTCTGCCGCCAGTAGAGCCTCCAGCGCGGCGTGGCAGGAGGCGAGATTGTCGAGCCGGGGGGCAGCAATGAACTCCTCGTCCGGGCCGAAGAAAGCCCCTGGTTGGGTGTCCACTACCGCGAGTTCCCAGGAGCGCAGCCGGCGCGGCGGGATATCGAGCCACCCCGCGAGCCGCTCCCGAAACCGGTCCCCCTCGCCGCTCTGCACCGGCTCGCCGCATTCGAAGATCAGCGGCAGCTGATCCTGCGGATCAAAACGCAGGCCTTCCTCGTTGACGTTGCGATTCATGTGTATCGCCAAATTGGGCAGGCGCACCAAGGCCCCCGGATGGCGGTAGAGCCGCTCTTCCAGACCCGTTTCGCCCTGCACCAGCACGCGCCCCGCGAGCGTCAGATCGCGGTCGGCGAAGCTCGCGAGAATCGGCCCGCCGTAGATCTCCACCCCGAGCAGCGCCATTGCCCCGCGCACGAGCGCCCCGCCCGGCTTGACCCGCAGGCCCGGCGAATCCGTATGCGCCCCGACGATCCGCCAGCCCGCGCCCTGCAACGGGCGTTGACCGAGACGAAAGGCGATTATCGACGAGCCGCCGCGGATCACGTAGTAGCCTTTGCCCGGCTTCAGATCCCAGGCTTGCGCTTCATCCAGGGCGATGAAGCCCTGCTCGGTCAGCGCGCTCGCGAGCTGCGAGGCGGCATGCCACGGCGAGGGGCTCGCGTCGATGAATTCAAGCAAACGCCGCGCGGGCTCGCGTTCCGGGGGTGCCTGCATCGTCTTTGCCGACCTCCGAGCTCAAGGCGGTTCTCGATTCGGCCCATATTAGCATTGAATCCGGGCGGGACGCGGGCGAGCACCGTGTTCCGCCCCAAGATCGCGAGCAAAAAAAGCCCGACACGTGGCCGGGCCTTCCAGTCCGCATCACCGATCTTACATCTTGGACTGCAGGTAATTTTGGATGCCGATGCGGTCGATCAGCTCGAGCTGTGTCTCGAGCCAGTCGATGTGCTCTTCCTCGCCGTCGAGGATGTCCTCGAATAGCTCGCGGCTGACGTAGTCCTGCGTTGACTCGCAATGCGCGATGGCCTCGCGCAACAGCGGCACCGCGTCCCGCTCGAGCTTGAGGTCAAGCTCCAGCATTTCCTTCGGATTCTCGCCGACCAGCAGCTTGCCGAGATCCTGCAGATTCGGCAGGCCTTCGAGGAACAGGATCCGCTCGATGAGCTTGTCGGCATGCTTCATCTCATCGATGGATTCGTGGTACTCGTGCTCGTTGAGCTCATCCAGGCCCCAGTTCTTGTACATGCGGGCATGCAGAAAATACTGGTTAATCGCCGTCAGCTCATTGGTCAGCACGCGATTCAAATAATCGATAACCTTTTTGTCACCTTTCATGGCCAGGATCTCCGTTCAAAATGTTACCAGTACGATATGCCCGACAAGCTCTAATTTCAATAGCTAAGTTATTGATTTGACGTGATAAGTATTCTTGTTTCGATCCGCACTGGCATATAAGGCTGGTTCGTGACAAGGCGATTGGCAGGCGTTTTTGATCCGGATCGGGCCATTGAGCGGTGCATAAATAAAAAGGCCCGAGCACGAGGCCCGGGCCAAACTCAGCTACTACTCGCAGCAATGGTTGCATCACTCCCATCCCGCCAAGCCGATGCGATCAACATCAGCCATGGCTGTCTCGCAGAGTAGCCGCCCCGAACCCGCAAAACCGCGAACTCGCTCACAACCTTTGCGTAACGCGGCGTGAATCGTGGGCAGAACGCGGAATTCGGCGCAAAAAGGCGGTACGGTGGCGCGCGCGGCCAAATGCGGTGTCTCGTGCGAGCGCTTGACATTTGCCCTCGGCAACGAAACATTCCAAACAAATCAAGCTTGCCTCGATGAGGCAGGGTGGGCCACCGCCCCGGCGGACGTCCGGCCGCCGGCGGCTTAGCCGATAGGGGTCCAGACATGGCAACACGGCCGGCCATTCTCGCGGTGGATCAGGGCACGACGAGTTCACGCGCGATCGTCTTCGACACGCAGGGAGGCATTGTCGCCGCCGCGGCGCAGGAGATCCCGAATCTCTATCCGCAGGCCGGTTGGGTGGAGCAGCGACCCGAGGACATCTACCGCTCCACCGTGGCTGTCTGCCGTGATGCGCTCGCGGGCGCCGAGGCGGCCGGCGTCGAGGTGCTCACCATGGGCATCACCAATCAGCGCGAGACCACGCTGCTCTGGGACCGGCGCAGCGGCGAGCCCGTCCACAACGCCATCGTGTGGCAGGACCGGCGCACGGCGGACCATTGCGCGCTTTTGGGCAGTCAGGGGCACGCCGCCGAAATCACCGCGCGCACCGGACTGCTGCTGGATCCCTATTTTTCGGCGACCAAGCTCGCCTGGCTCCTGGAGCATATCGAGGGAGTGCGCCGCGATGCCGAAGCGGGGCGCCTGGCATTCGGCACGGTCGATAGCTATCTGCTCTGGCGCTTGAGCGGTGGCCGGGTCCACGCGACCGACGCCACCAACGCCTCGCGCACGCTGCTGTTCAACATTCACACTCAGCGCTGGGACGAGGATCTGCTGGCGCTGTTCGGCGTGCCGGCGACGGTTTTGCCCGAAGTCCACGACTGCGCCGCCGAGTTCGCCCGCACGGACGCGGCCCCTCTCGGGCGCGTGCTGCCGGTGCAGGGCATCGCCGGCGATCAGCACGCGGCCATGGTCGGTCAGGGCTGCTTCAGCCCGGGCATGGTCAAGAGCACCTACGGCACCGGCTGCTTTGCGCTGCTCAATACCGGCGCCCGGCCGGTGCCCTCGCAGAACCGTTTGCTCACCACGCTCGCGTACCGCATCAACGGCGAGCCGACCTACGCCCTGGAGGGCTCGATCTTTATCGCCGGCGCGGCGATCAAATGGCTGCGCGACTCACTCGGGTTGCTGCGAACCGCCGCGGAAAGTGAAGATTACGCGCGGCGCGTGGAATCGACCCGGGGCGTCTACTTCATACCGGCCTTTACCGGGCTCGGCGCCCCGCACTGGGATCCCCACGCCCGGGGGGCGCTGCTCGGCATCACTCAGGATACGGGTCCGGCGGAGATCGCTCGCGCGGCGCTGGAGTCGGTCTGCTATCAAACGCATGATCTCATGCTCGCCATGGCGAGTGGCGCCGGGGAATCCCCTCGGGAGCTGCGGGTCGACGGCGGCATGGCGGCCAACGCGTGGCTGCTGCAACGCCTGGCCGACCTGACCGGCGTGATCGTGGAGCGTCCGCGCGTGATCGAGACGACCGCTCTCGGCGCCGCCTACCTGGCGGGATTGCAGGCCGGCGTGTGGTCCTCTTGGGATGAAATCGGCCGGCACTGGCAGGCCGATGCCCGCTACGAGCCGGGGCTCACCGCGAGCGAGCGCGAGCAGTGCCTGCTCGGCTGGCAACAATCGCTCGAACGGGTCCTCACCGAGCACCATAACAAAGACAACCGCGATAGGAGCGCAGGTCATTAAGGATGGCTCTATAGCGGCCGCACGCGAGCCCGGACTGAAATGGCAAATGACGCAGCGCCGCATCATCTGCTCGGGGGAATGGACCGTGGAGCGGCTGGCCGCCGTCGAACGGCGGATTCGTCGCCAAGTGCCCGCGGTCAGCGGCGAATGGCGGATCAATTTGGCCGAAATCTCCGGCCTGGACACCGCCGGTGCCGTGATGGTGCAGCGGCTGTGCCACCGCTTGCGCAGTGGTGGGGCCAGCGTGCAGCTGGAGGAGGCGAGCGCCGAGCGCCAGGCCGTTCTCAAGCTCGCCGCCGGGGAGACGGGCCCTCCCCTGCAGCGCCCGCGTCGCAATCCTCTGGAGCAACTGGGCCGGCAGATCGCGCACGGCTGTCTCGGCACGACCGAGTATCTGGCGTTCATCGGTCGCTTCACGCTCGACAGCCTGCCCCGGCTGCTGCGCCCGCACCGCCTGCGCTGGCATGAGATCGCCGTGGAGCTCGAGCGCGCCGGAGTGAGGGCGATACCGATCACCGGCCTGCTGGCCTTTCTGATCGGTATCGTGATGGCCTACCAGAGCGGTGAGACCCTGCAGACCTACGGGGCCAACGTGTTCCTGGTCGATCTGCTGGGGATTATCATCCTGCGGGAGATGGGCCCGCTGATGACGTCGGTCATCGTTGCCGGACGCACGGGCTCGGCGTACACGGCGCAGATCGGCACCATGAGGCTCACCGAGGAGGTCGATGCGCTGCGCACCATGGGCGTCACTCCCTTCGAAATGCTGGTGCTGCCCAAATTCCTTGCATTGATCATCGCGTTGCCGTTGCTCACACTCTGGGCGGACGCCATGGGTCTGCTCGGTGGCATGCTGGTCGCGGATCTCCTGTACGGCGTGGACTTCGATGCCTTTCTCCAACGGCTGCCCACCGCGGTGCCGCCCACCATGCTTTGGGTCGGAATCTCCAAGACCCCCGTATTCGCCGCGCTGATCGCCAGCATCGGCTGTTACCAGGGCTTCCGCATCCGTTACAGCGCGGATGAAGTCGGCCGCTACACCACGATCAGCGTCGTCCAGGGCATATTCTGGGTGATCGTCGCCGACGCCGCGTTCTCGATTGCCTTCGTCAGCTGGCTCGGGCTCTGATCATGGCCGCGCCGGTCATACGGGTACGCGATCTGGTAACCCGACTCGGGGATCGGACCGTGCACAGCGGGCTGAATCTCGATGTCGAGAGCGGTCGCCTGATTGCGATCGCCGGTAGCAGCGGGGCGGGCAAAACCGTTCTTTTGCGGGCAATGGCGCTGCTGTTGCAACCTGTGGCGGGCACGGTAGAGATCTGCGGCCGAACCACGAAAACGCTCTCCCCTTCCACCGAGCGGGAGTTGCGTGGCCGAATGGGGGTCATGTTCCAGCGCGGCGC
>NZ_JBXWZQ010000225.1:0-37935 GCF_059432795.1 Nitrococcus sp.
TCTTTAACCGGCTCAAGCAATTCCGCCGGATAGCGACCCGCTATGAAAAACTCGCCGCACATTTTGCTGCCATGGTCAGGTGTGCGTGCATTGTGCTCTGGCTCGCTTAAATGTGAACACGACCTAGAGCGCTTGGTTGTGAGCAGGGGAATATCCGACTCGTCTGGAAAACCGCGCCGGGTCATGAAACTGTGACCTCGGGTGGCGTATCTCTTGGGCAAAGGAGGAGATACTTGCATGGGCAGAGGAGCATCGCCGCGTGCCGGCCAGCGCTATGGCAGCGATGAGCCCGGCGATGTTAGCGTCGTCAAGCTAATCCGCATTGATTCATCGCACTTCAGCGTGGATGGCACCGTGAAACGCAAAGCGTCTGAAACCGCGCGCAACTTTCCGACAACCCGGACTGCGCATTACCCGAGGCCTTGCGTGGCGTATGACGATGCAACGCGCGGTGGAAGCACAAGCCGCCAACCGCAAGCGGGTGCTGGTAATCGCGCCGAAGCTCCTGCCGTGGTCGGAGACGTTCATCAAGGAGCAGGCGCGAACGATGCGGCGTTGGCAGCCGATATTGGTCGGTGATCGCCTTGTAGAGGATGGACTGCCACTGGACGGTCACGAGATCAGGCTGCTTACACCACGCGAGAAAGGCAGGTTCTATCGCTGGTCTTACGTCGCATACCGTCTGTTGTCCATTGCGCATCCCCCCAGTGTCAGGTTGCTGCGATCCGCGAACGCCTCACTCGTACATGCGCACTTCGGTACGACGGCTGTCGATGTCTGGCCGCTGGTGGCTGCGCTCGGGCTGCCCATGCTGGTCACGCTGCACGGTTTCGATATCAACATCTACCGCCGATGGTGGGAAGAAGGCCAGGGTGGCTGGCTGCGTCGACGCTATCCGCGGCAACTGCTCGATTTGGCCGCGCAGCCCAATGTGCACTTCATTGCGGTGTCCAAGGCGATTCAGCGAAGCGCCATTGCATACGGCATCCCCGAGGATAAGCTTATCGTGCGCCATATCGGTGTGGACACGGCAAGATTTCACCCGGGCCCAGTGCCCCTCGCGCAGCGCAAAGCGCGCATATTGTTCGTCGGCAGGCTGGTAGAGAAAAAAGGTGTTGAATTCCTGATCCGCGCGTTTGCCCGCATTCTTAAGGATGTGCCGAATGCCGAGCTGGTGATCGTGGGGGATGGGCCCCTGCGCTCAGGCTTGGAAAATTTGGCAAAATCCCTCGATGTGCCCGTGGAATTTCTCGGCGCCATTCCCAATGCGCTCGTCCGTGAGCAAACGCAGCAGGCGCGGATTTTTTGCCTGCCCAGCATCACGGCGAGCAACGGTGATGCCGAAGGCCTACCGACCGTGGTTCTGGAAGCCCAGGCAGGAGGTCTCGCTGTCATCACCTCCGCGCGCGGTGCCGTTGAAGAGGCCGTCATGGACCGGGAAACGGGTATATGTTTCAACGAGAAAGACTCGGACGGCCTGGCAACCAATCTCATCAATCTTCTCACATCGCCGTCGCATCTGGCCTCTCTGTCCAGGCTTGCACGCGAGTCGGTGACGGCCACATTCGATATCAACCGGTGTACACGCGCCCTGGAGGACGTGTACGCGCGTTGCGCGAGCATGCACGAATGACCGGCATTTTCTATGAGATCGGACCCCTGAAAATCGAGCTGCGCGGCCACGGACCGATTCACGCGGCCGTTCGATGCGAGCTCGCTCCGATGATCTCGAAGGTCGGCGGTGCCGACATTGTCTTCGATTTCACCGCCGTGGATGGGCAAGCAGCCGATGGCGTCATCTCTGAATTGATCACGACGGATGGTTCGGGTTTTCATGCGCAACACTCCGGTCTGCGCTATAGATTCGAACGCGCATCGACTGGTACTTACCTCATAACGGTCAACCCGACAGGCACCTATGCTGGTCTTTGGGAAAGAATGGCAGCGCGTGGTTACCGGCTGCTGAACTGGAACTATCTCAGTCCGGCGGAAACGATCGCCAAGAATTTCATCTACGATCTCTTCGACTACAGCACGCAGCTGGCCCTACTGGAGAAGGGTGCCACGTATATCCATGCGAGCGCTGTCGCCAAGGACGGGCAGGCCGTTCTACTGGCGGGCCGGGGCGGCGTGGGTAAGAGCGCCTTTATGCTCAAGTCCGTTCTGGAACAGGGATGGTGTTATCTCAGTGACGACCTTGCCGTTATCGATGCGGATGCCGTCATTTGGCGAACGCCGAAGAAAATGCAGATCTATGGATACAACACGGTGGAGGAGCCGGTTGTCCGCGAACGCCTTCTCGCTGGGCGGTCCATCCTCGACCTGGCGGCCTGGCATGCGCGGTTTCTGCTGAAAGGCGGGAAACGAGTCAGAAGACGAACCGCCGCTGACGATCTCTTCGGGGCCAGTCACACGAGCAAATCCGCGCCGCTCGTTCGGGCGATTTTCTTGGAACGTCATCGCTCGGCCGAAGTGGCCGTCAAGGCAATGAGCGTCGATGAGTTCGCCTACCGGTGCGCGACCGTCCTGGTCGGCGAGTTATCTCCTTATTCCGAGATAGCGATCGCTGAGCACTCGGCGAACTCAACTCCGCTTCTTCCGGCGGTTGCGGAGCTTCACGACAGAACCTATCAAATTCTCAGGAATGCGCTCGAATCCCAGAGACCCTTGCTCGTGCAGGCGCCAGCGTCCATGTCGCCCGCCGGGCTCAGTGCCTGCCTCAGTTCCGTATTACGCCAGCGGCAGGATCATGAGCCGGAAGGGTATCGGATCCGATCGGGCAAGCCGTGAGCCTAAGGCAAGCGGCATTTTCCGCGGGGCGCTGGACGGCCGGTTCAGCGGCTGTTGTCTCCTTGCTGCAGTTGCTGCAAACGGTGGTATTGGCGCGACTCCTCCTTCCTTCCGAATTCGGGCTGATGGCCGTCGCGGCGGCGGTATTAGGCGTTCTCTCGTTGATGGTGGATCTCGGTCTGAGTCAGGCACTGATCCACTACCACGAGGTTCCCGCGCGGGATCGATCCAGTTTGTACTGGGTGAATGTGGTCTTGGCGATTGCGCTGATGAGCGTACTGATCGCGGCCGCTCCGGTGCTCGGCCGGATATACCATTCCGAGGCGTTGGTTGCGGTACTGCAATGGGCGAGCCTCATTTTTCCGCTAAGCGCATTCGGTCAGCAGTTGCGTGCGCTGGCCCAGAAGGAGCTGAGGTTCGCCGAATTGGCGGGTATCGAAATCGCTGCCACGCTCGTTGGTTTTACCGTCGCCGTGGTTTTTGCATTGCTCGGCGCCGGCGTGTACGCATTGGTTGCGGCCAGCCTGGCGAGCGCCGCAAGCAGCTCAGCGCTTGCATGGCTGCTACTGCCGCCGCGCTACCGCCCCTCGACTCGCCTGCGCTTCCCGGAAACGAGGTCCTATGTCCGTTTCGGGGTCTATTTGGTCGGCGAGAGCTTGGTGAATTCGATTCGCCGGGATTCGGATTTATTCATTGGCGGCCTTGTGCTCGGCCCACCCGCGATGGGCATCTATTCGGTACCGCGCGGTTTGAGCCTTCGTCTGGCGATGGTCATCAACCCGATCGTCACGCGGGTCGGATTCCCTGTAATGGCGCGCGTCAAAGGCGACCGTGAACGCCTCAAGTCCATTTATCTGCAGACCCTACGCTTGACCGCCTCGGTTAATTTTCCGATTTATGTTGGCCTGGGTCTGTTCGCCGATCAGATCGTGGCGCTGCTCTATGGCGCACAGTGGCAGGAGGCCGGTGTCTACTTACGCATATTGGCTGCCTGGGGGCTCATCCGCTCCACGGGCAACCCGGTGGGCAGCCTGCTATACGCCGCTGGGCGCGTCCAACGCGCGTTCTGGTGGAACCTCGGCCTGCTGCTGATTTTGCCGCCGCTGTATTGGGTCGCCGTATGGGATTTCGGGCTGACCGGTCTGGCATCAGGCATGGCGCTGATTCAACTCGGCGTTGTCCTGCCCGCGTGGCGGTTTCTGGTGCGTCCCTGCTGTGGTGCCGGGCTTGGCGAGTTCCTGCGGCAGTTCTTGGTGCCGCTATGGATTGCTATTGTCGCCGGGCTGATCGCATGGCTCGCCAGCCGCGGCCTCGAACATGACTCCGTGCGCCTGACGGTGGGGCTCGTCACCGGGGCGGCGAGCTATCTGGCACTGAGCGCCGCGTTCAACCGTCGCTGGATAGACGCCATGAGCGAGTTCGTTCGCGGTGCGCGCAAGCGTGCCGAATACAACCCGCTGAATTGATCGTCAACCGGAAGGACTGGACGTAGCGGGAGCGGATGTCTGGGCCGGTCTGATCAATGCCGGATTGAGCGTGGCCTGAAACGCGATGGATTGGGCGCAGAACGTGAGAAGCAACCCGATGCCTGATGTCACTGTCATCGTCCCTGTGTTCAACGACGCAGCCGGCGTCCTTTCATGCTTGGGCGCGCTGGCCGGGCAGACCTATCCCGCCGATCGATTCGAGGTCGTCATTGTTGACAATGGATCGACTCCGCCTCTTATCCTGCCCGAAACCTTTGCGTTCACCGTGCGGGTGACGCGGTGCGAAACGCCAGGGTCCTACGCGGCTCGCAACGCGGGCGTCAAAGCAGCGGCAGGGAAAATTCTGGCATTCACGGATGCGGATTGCATCCCGCGGCCGGAATGGATCGAACAGGGGGTGATCCGGCTGTCGCGGGAAGGGGGGCGATGTATCGTCGGCGGTGAGGTCCGCATCGTCGAGCCTGCCGAACGCCGGGGTGTCAGCCTTTATCAATTTGTTACCGGGTTTTCGCAGCGGGAGAATATCGAGCAGAAGGGGTTTTCGGCAACGGCCAATTTGTTTTGCCCGGTGCGCGAATTCATGGCGTCGGGGCCTTTCGATGAGCGGCTGCTCTCCGGTGGCGACCGGGAATGGGCATGGCGCTCGGCTCGGTCGGGATTCCGTGTTGTGTTCGAAAAGCACGCCGTCGTAGAGACCCGGCCGAGGACCTCGTTGCGGGCCGCGATACGCCAGGCACGCCGCGTCGCCGCCGGCCGAAAATTTCTGCGTGAGCATGGCTTGGACCACATTGGCCCGCAGGCGCTTGCACCCCACCGCTCGCCGCTGCAATCCATCCGTTGGATCCTGCGGCAGAGGCAGCTTTCCTGGTGGGAGCGCATCAAGGTGCTGCAGGCAGCAACCCTCCTCAAGGGTGCCGGGCACATAGAGGCCATGCGGTTGCATTTCGGCGGCAGCGCGGAGCGACGGTGAAACTGCGTTCAGTTGGGCGGAAAAGCTTGATATGACGAATTATTCGGCCCTCACCAGCATCGTCATTCCCTGCTATCGCGATGCGTCGGGCGCTATCCGCGCGGTTTCTGCTCTGTTGGCAATGCTGGGGGAGGCGGCGCGTCGGCAAACGCAGCTCCTTGTCATTGATGATGGCTCGCAGGACGACAGCGCCTTGCGTATCAGCAACGCCGTCGGTAGCGAGGCGCAGGTGCTGGCGCTGGAGACGAACCGCGGCCGCGCCAGCGCGCGCAACATCGGCGTGCGAGAGGCGGTCGGAGAATACGTCGTCTTCATGGACTGCGACTGCACTCCGTTGACGGACATCGTGCAAGCGCACACGCGAGCGCTCGCTGACGGCGTCGTTGCATCGGCGGGAAGCGTGCATGGATCAGGCGACAACGGCTTCTGGGACCGTTACCAGCGAGCGGTCAGTCGACGGCGCGAGCGTCTGCACGATCACGGTGTCAGCTTCTCCGGCAGCTCCCAGAATCTGGCCGTGCGGCGAAGCGAATTCCTTGCCGTTGGAGGTTTCGACCAGGCCTACGAGCGTTATGGCTTCGAGGACCGGGATTTGCTCATCCGACTGGCGCAGCGCGGTAATATCGCCCTGAACCGCGCAGCCATCGTGCAACACCATGACCGACTCACGCTTATGGGGGTGTGCCGGAAAATGACCGAGACGGGACGTTACTCCTCCGGGCGCTTTCGGCAGAAGTTTCCGGATGAGTACCGTGTGCTCGGGTACGAGGCGGCCGATGTGGCCAATACGACCCGGCCTTGGCTGCGCGGGGTGGCCTCGGTCGGCTCGGGGCTGATCAAGCCGGCGGCCGCGGCGTTCGATACGCTCGAACGCCGCTTACGACTGCCGCTGTGGCTGGGTGCGCCGGTGGTGAGGGGGCTTTCCGGTCTGGCCTATCTGCACGGGACGGCTCTGCGCGAGTGACACGCCAGGCGGATGAGTGCTTCCGTCGGGCGTCGACGTGGCCTCGGCTCCACAACCTTGATTCCGGCGGTTGTGCAATGGCTCTCCGCAGCTTGCCGATTGAGTTCGAGCGATTAATCGCAATCCGTGGCTATGACTGCGCGAGGCGCAGCAAGGCGCGCAGCCGCTCGCCGAACTTGGGCCATGCAAAGCCCTCGGCGAAACGAAGGCGAGCCGTTCGCTCAGCGGGCGTGGCGGGTTGCCTCAGCTCGGCGATCATGGCTTGAGCAAAGCGCGCATTGTCGCCTACCGGAACGAGCCGGCCGGACAGGCCGTCCGCGAGCGCATCGGGTACCCCACCCACGGCAAAAGCGACGGTGGGCAGGCCGTGCGCCGCCGCCTCGAGCGCCACCATGCCGAAACCTTCATTATCGCCCGGCCGTTGTTGCACGGGGAAGATGAGCACGTCGGCGGCAAAGTAAGCCGCATCGAGCTCTGGATCGTTCTGGCCGTATTCCCCGAGGAAATGAACCTTCGATCGCAGCGCCGTTGTCTCCAGGGCCTCGTCGATACGTTCCTGCTCGCCCGTAGTGGGAAGCAACGCGCCGGTAGGCTCCTCACCGATGACGAGCAGGCGGGCGTTTGCGATCTCCGTGGCGATCCGGGGGAAGATGGATCGGATGAAGACGGCAAGTCCCTTGCGGGCCGTGATACGGCCGACATAGAGCATCAGTGGCGCATCACCGAGCCCGTGACGTTCACGGAAAGCGGCGCGTCGTCGCTGGGCGCCGCTCATCTCCGGAAGCGCGACGCCGGGGTGAACGATGGCGATGCGCTCGGGTGCCACACCGGCTGCGCCGGCGAGTTGTTCGGTGAAATGGCTGTTGACCAGCACCCGGTCGCATCGGCGGATGAACGGGTGCCAACACGTGCGATAGAGCGGCTGCCTGGCTTCAATGTCCAAGCCGTGCAGATAGACGATACTGTGCGCGCCGGTGAGCCGTGCCGCGAGCCAGGCAAGCGGAGCCGTCAGACCGCTGCCGGCCAGAATGATCCGGGGGCGCCGCCGCAGTGCCGAGCCGAGCGCCGCGAGCAAAGCGCGCAATAGAAACCAGGGGAGCGGTCTGAGCGGAAGCTCGCGGCCCGTGACCCCCGTTGGGAGCTGCCGGCTGCTGCCCTTCGGACCGATGACGTGAACGCGGTAGTCAGCGCGCAGTTCATCGACGATGTGCCAGACCAGGCGCTCCATGCCACCGATCAGCGGGGGTAGATTGCGGGTAAGGACCAGACAGTCGTGTTGCCCCCTCAAGTGGCCCCCTCTCTGTTTAGCAAGGTGCGCTCGGTCGTTGCAAGCCGGCGGACAGGCAGACAAGCGGTGTCGCGGGGCGCTTCCCGGCGCCCCGCACGTCTGTTTTGCGGTCGTTAATGCTCGGCTGCCGGCTTGGCACTCTCCAGACCGGCGGTCGGTGCCGGTCGCGGCGTATCGGCAACGCTCGGCGGCAGTGCCGGATATGTCCGCTCGGGCTGCTCGCCGGTCAGCGTTGCCAGAAAGGCAGTAATTGTTTCGGCCTCCTCATCGGAGAGCTCGACCCCGAGCTGATGTTTGCCCATCACCTTGACGGCTTCGGAGAGACTCCAGACCTCCCCCGAGTGAAAATAGGGTCGGGTGAGCGCGACATTGCGCAGCGAGGGCACTTTGAAGACGTATTTGTCCGCCTCCTTACCGGTGACGCGCATTCGCCCCGTATCCTCCCGCGGCAGGATATTCTCGGGCGGGAGGCTTACCTGTCCGAATTTGCGGTAATCGGTACCGCCGAATAGCTTGCCGCTGTGGCACGCATTGCAGCCCTTGTCGATGAAGAGCTTCAGTCCGGCACGCTCGGTCTCGTTCAGCGCGGAATCATCGCCTTGCAACCATTGATCGAAGGCGCTTTTGGGCGTGATCAACGTGGACTCGAACGCCGCGATCGCATCCGTCACGTTCTCCAGCGTCACGGGCTCTTCGCTGTTGGGATAGACCGCCTTGAACAGCGCCTGGTAGCCCGGGATGTGGCGCAAGGTATCGACAGAGGCTTTCTGCGTGCTCGCCATCTCGATCGGGTTGGCGATCGGGCCCGCCGCCTGCTCCGCGAGATCGTGCGCGCGGCCGTCCCAGAACTGCTCTGCGTGAAAGACGGCATTGAACGTCGTCGGGGCGTTGCGCGTGCCAAATTTCCAGCCGTGGCCGATTGAGGTTTTTTGCAGGTCGGCGCCGGCGAGACCCAGGTCATGGCAGGAATTGCACGAAATCGCCTGGCTCTGCGAGATACGCCGGTCAAGATAAAGCATCCGCCCGAGTTCCACCTTTTCCGGAGTCAGGCCGGATTGGGCGGGGGGCGACTCCGGGATGATGCCGAAATAACGCTTGGCCTGCGTGCGCAGGTCTTCCGCAGCGGCGGCGAAGGAGAGCAAACAAGCGAGCGAAAAGACAATGGCCACACGCATGGGGCATGCCTCCCTGACTAGACGATATGCGGTTAAATCCGCAACCTAACACGAGTGTGACCCTAGTTTGACCGGCCGGCCCGTCTCTTGCCAGGGCGCGGAGGACAAGATCACGAATGGCGGATTCCAATCTCGGTCCTGCCTCGGTGCCCGCGCGCGTGGTGAAGCGGCAACACCAGCCGGCTTACGGTTGTTTCTCGGGCAGCTCCGCCGCAGGGGTTGGGGCGTCCGTCAGCTGCTCGAAGGCTCGCGCCGCGGTGAGATGGATGCGCCCGCTGATCCGCCGCGCGAGGCGCGTATGGCTCAGGCGGTCCTGCACCGGTCCCTTTACCTCGGCCAGATGCAGAGTGATTCCGGCATCGCGCAGTGCCTCCTCCAGTCGTTCGAGCATCTCCAGGCCGCTCGCGTCGATCGCATTGACGGCGGACATCACCAACAGCAGTTCGCGGGTGACGGGCGCGCCCGCCAATTGCTGCGTGATGAAATCCTCGATTTGACCGGCATTGGCGAAGTAAATGCTCTCGTCGATGCGCACGGCCAGCACACGCGGGTTCGTCTTCACCGTGTGACGCTTGACGTTGCGGAAATGCTCGGTGCCGGGAATCCGCCCGACCACGGCGATGTGAGGGTGACCGGTGCGCCATAGATACAGTGCGAGCGACAGGCCGATTCCCATCAGCAATCCGAACTCGATACCCAGGCCGAGCACGGCTAGAAAAGTCACCGCCAAGGCGGCACCGTCGCCGTGATCGTAGGCCCAGACTCGGCGTGCGCCGTTCAAATCGATCAGCTGTGCCACGGCGACGACGATGATTGCCGAGAGCACCGCATCCGGCAGGTAGTAGAGCCAATCCGTGAAGAAAAGCGCGACCACGCCGATCAGTCCGGCGCTGATGAGGCCGGCGAGTTGGGTATGGGCGCCGAGGTCGAAGTTGACCACCGAGCGGGAGAAACCGCCGGCGACCGGCAGGGTTCCGGCGAACGCGGCGGCGAGATTGCTCGCGCCAAGACCGATGAGCTCGCGGTTGGCGTCGACCTTCTGCCGCCGGCGCGCTGCCAGCACCTTGGCTACCGACACACTCTCCACATAGCCTACCAGGGCAATGAGCATCGCCGATGGCAGCAACTCACGCCAGCCGGGTGTGGCGAGGAAGTCAAAGGAGGGCATCGGCAGCCCCGCCGGCACGGCGCCGACGACGGCCAGCCCGTAGGCGTCGTCGGCATCGAGCATCGCCGCGGCCAGTGTGGCAAGAATGATCACGAGAAGCGGTACGGTGCGTGAGGCCAATGTGGCCTGTCGGTCTGTCATGCCGAGCCGCTGCAGCACATGCGCGAGCGGGCCGCGCCCGGCGAGCAGCAGCACGAGTGCCGTCACGCTGAATGCCAAAGTCATACCGTGGACTTCATGGAAGCGGCTCAGCGGCGTGCGCAGCGTTTCGAGCAGGTCGGCGCGCCCGAGATCGAGGGCGGTCAAGTGCTTGAGCTGGCTTGTGATGATCAGTACCGCGGCGCCGCCGGTAAACCCGGCGAGCACGGGGTGGCTGATGAAATTGACCAGCACCCCGAGCCGAAGCACACCCAGGAGCAAAAGGAGCATTCCACCCTCGGCGGCGAGGATGACGGCGCCGTTGAGCCAAAGCTGGCGGTCGCCACCACTGTAGTCGGTGAGCGCGCTGGCCACCATAAGGGCCAGCACCGCCACGGGCCCTACCGCCAGCACCCGACTGGTGCCGAGCAGGGCATAGGCGAGCGGGGGAACGATCGATGCATATAATCCCATCTCTGGCGGCAGGCCCGCGAGCAGGGCATAGGCCATACTCTGCGGTACCAGCAGCACGGCGGCGATGCCGCCGGCGATCGCATCGTCCGCCCAGCCGCCGCGATCGGCGGCTCGAAGGTCCGCGAACAGGGGCAGCAGACGCGCCAGCGCTTTCATTACCTGGCAGCACGGCCCTCGGCGGGGTTCGACGCGCTCTGCCCGCAGGCCAGGTTGGCCGGCACCGCGACGTCCATCATCCGGGGGTCGGGCAGATTCAGGTTGCGCATGATCTCGGCGTATTGCTCAGCGCTCTTGCCGGCGAGGCGCGGGTTGAAGCGTCGCTCTTCCCAGATCGTGGAGACCGTGAATCCTTTATAATCGTGCGCAGGGTAGACGTGCGTTTCCTCATCCAGGGCAAAGAGCTTGTTCACGATTGAATCGTAGGACTGGTAAGGATCGCCGCCCTGGAAGTCGGTGCGACCCGAACCACGAATCAGCAGCACGTCTCCGGTGAACACCGCATCGGGACGCTCGCCGCGACCATCGAGCACAAAGCTGAACGACTCGTTGGTATGTCCCGGTGTGTACAGCGCCTTGAGCCGCACCCCGTCGACGTCGATGGTCTCGCCCTCGGAGACGTGTTGCGAGACGCACTCCGCCCGGGTGTGCTCGCCCATCAGGGTCACGCAGCCGGTGGCATCGCGCAGATCGCCGAGCGCGGTAACATGATCGGCGTGCGTGTGCGTGTCGATGGCGCGTAGGAGGCGCAAACCGAGCTGCTCGATGAGGCCGAGATAGATCGGCATTTGTTCCTTGACCGGGTCGATGATCAGCGCTTCCCGGCCCTTGCCGGAGGCGAGCAGATACGTGTAGGTGCTGGATTGCCTGTCGAAGAGTTGACGGAATATCATCATGGCACCTCCCATATATTCCGTTTAGGCATATGCTTATTCCATTGACGAGAATACAGTAGGGCCGGGCGGACAAGCTTTCAAGGCAGGAGATACGATATGACCACTGCGCAAGCAACCCATAAGCGCCACGTGGTAGCCGTCGTCGGCGGCGGCACGGCCGGAGTGTCGGTGGCGGCGGCGCTGCTTCGCCGGCAGCCTGATCTCGACGTCGCGGTGATCGAGCCGAGCGAGGATCATTTCTATCAGCCCGGTTGGACGCTCGTCGGCGGCGGCGATATGAGCGCGAAGCAGACCCGGCGCCGCGAGGCGGACGTGATGCCGCGGCAGGCCACCTGGATCAAGGACGCGGCGGCGTCTTTTCAGCCCGAGGAGAACCGGCTCACCCTGGCCTCCGGGACGACACTCGAGTACCGCTTCCTGGTGGTCGCGCCCGGCCTGCAGATCGACTGGGACGCCATCGATGGGCTCACGCAAACGCTCGGCAAGAACGGCGTGACCTCGAACTATCGCTTCGATCTCGCCCCCTACACTCAGCAACTCGTCGAGTCTTTCGATGGCGGCGAGGCGTTGTTCACGCAACCGGCGATGCCGATCAAATGCGCCGGGGCGCCGCAGAAGGCATTGTACCTCGCCGCGGACACTTTCCGGCGTCGAGGCATCAAGGCCGACATCGGCTTCTACAACCAGGGCGGCGCTATGTTTGGCGTGCCCGCCTATGCTAAGGCGCTGGACAAGGTCATCGCGGGCTACGGCGCCACGCCCTATTTCAAGCACGACCTGGTAGCGGTGGACGGCGATCGGCGCGAGGCCACGTTCCGCACCGAAGGCGGCACGGTGACCCGGCATTTCGACTTGTTGCACGTGGTACCGCCCCAATCGGCACCGGATTTCATCAAGGCGAGTCCGCTCGCCGGCGAGGCCGGCTGGGTCAGCGTGGACAAGCACCGCCTCCGTCACACCCGCTACGACAACGTGTTCGCCCTCGGCGACTGCACCGACACGCCCAATGCCAAGACCATGGCAGCCGTCCGGCGGCAGTTCCCGGTGGTGGTCGCCGGCTTGCTCGAGGCGCTCGGCCACGACGGCGAGACGGGCGAATACGACGGCTATGGGGCGTGCCCGCTGACCACCGAGCACGGCAAGGTGATGTTGGCGGAGTTCCGTTACGGTGGCGAGGTAATGTCGAGCTTTCCGCTCGACCCGCGCGTCCCGCGACGCACGTACTGGGCGTTGAAACGGCACTTTTTCCCCTGGCTGTATTGGAACGTGATGCTCAAGGGTCGCGACTGGAATTGGCCGGAGCACAAGCCACGCCCGTGGCTTACGGAGCAGCCGGCGTAGGCGGCAGCGCAGCGCGCGAGTCTCGCCTCGACCGATTTTGCAAGGCGATCGGCACGCCCGATACGGTGCTGCGGTTCGCCTTGTCCGCGGTGGCCGATACCGCATGGCCGTAAAGGGCAGCATTGTTCCTGCAGCGGCTTGTCGGCCGTAGAGAAACGGTAGAGCGGTAGGCGGTGGTACTCGGGCGGACGGGTGGCAGTTTTGGGCGGGTGCAGGAAGTGATCGGAGTCATGGTGTGTGGCGAGCGATCTGGGGTGAGCGTCCCTGCTCGCGCCACCAACTCCCTTAAGACAAACCTACCGTTTTATAATCGGTTTTTTTGTGGCCCGCATCACAAATTCGTGAGACGAAGGCGAGCGCCTGAATGGCGTTGCCCGGCGGTGCAGGCGCGCCGCTAGTATTGCCTGAATCGTCCGGCCGCTCCCTGGTGACCGCCGAACGGCGGTTCGTCATCGTCTTGGATCGTGCGCTCGCCATATCGGCGTGCGGGCCATTCCCACGGCACGATGAACGCGCCTGCCCAGAGCCCCGCCCGCACGGTTTTGGCTTGCTCTTCCTCGTCGGTGTAATCGAGGCGCTCCTGACGAGCGGCAAGCGCCCAGCCGTGACGGACCATCCAGGCGTTGAGTTCCTGTTCCTGGTGGGCGCAGGTGGCGAGCAGGTGCCCTCGGTCGTCGCGCGCCTCGCCCCGGCAGCGTACGCGCCGCGCCCCGATGACTTCGGCCAGCGCCGCGGCGGCGGCTTGCCCGCAAGGCCAGCGGGAACGATCGAGGCGGTAACAGTGCTGAGCGCTTTCCGGAGCATCGATGCCGTGCAGGCGGATCCGCTGCCCATCAATAACCAACGTATCGCCGTCCACCACGGAGGCGATGCCGGTCAGCGTCTCGGCCATCACGAGGCTAGGCAGCACGAGTGCAAGGACAAGGCAGAGGCATCGCATGCGGTTTCGCACCCTTGAACGCGCTCCGGGTACGTTGAGCATAGCAAGTTTGCCGCGCCGCGCCCGGCGGTGCGTCGGGTGGGTGATGCGCGTCGAGGACGCCTCGCTCACGCGGGGCGGAACCCTACTGTGTCATGGCGTGCCGCCGGCATTGAGCAGATAGGCCAGCGTATCGCGAACGCTGTGCTCTTTGGCCTTGGCCTTCATGATCACCGCGTCCGCCTGCGCCAGCACGTCGGGTTCGACGTCATGGCCGGAGAAGACGAGGATGGGAATCGCCGGATCCGGGCCGTTGCGCAGCTGCTCGAAGAGTGCGCGGCCCGAGCCGTCGGGCAACACCAGATCCAAAATGATCGCCGCCGGGCGCAACCCGGAGGCAAGCCGCCCGTGCGCCTCGGCGAGGCTGGCGGCAGGGACGATTTCGCCCAGATCGCCGCACAGGGTACGTATCATCGTGCGCACGTCGGGGTCGTCCTCGACGTGGAGGATGCAGTTGCGGCCCTCGCGAGTCAGCGCGGTCTTGAGCGCGCGCCGCAGCCGTACGGTGTCGACGGGCTTGGTCAGCCAGTCCAGCAGCTTGATGCCTTTGACCTCCGTCAACGGCCGCTTCGCGCGTGATACGACCAGGAAGGTGGCCTCCGGGTCCAATTCCCGCAGGTTACGTATCAAGCTGAGCCCGTCACCGTCGGGCAGCCAGAGATCGATGATAATAACGTCATAGCGATTGGCTTCGAACAGCGCGCAGGTCTCCTGGGCGCTGCGGGCCACCACGGCTTGCAGGCCGGTTTTCGCAACGACCTGCTGCAAATGCTCGGCATCGGCGGGATCATCCTCGCAGATCAATACCTGGCCGGTGGAGCCCACGGGGTGATCGATGCCGGAATCGGGGTTCTCCATCGGCAGCTCGACGAAGAAAACCGTGCCGCAGGGTTGGTTCGCTTCAAAGCCGATCCGCCCGTGGTGCTCCTCTACGATGGCCTTGCTGATCGCCAAACCGAGGCCGGTCCCTCCCTTCTGCCGCGCATCCGAGGCGTCCGCCTGAGCGAAACGCTCGAACAGGCGCCGTCGCAACGAATCGGGGATGCCCGGTCCCTCGTCGCAGACTTCGATGCGGATTTTCTCCTCGCGGATACAGGCACGTATGAGGACGGCGCTGCCCACGGGAGTGAATTTGACGGCATTCGATATCAGGTTGGTGAGCACTTGATGTATGCGGTCCCTGTCGACGTGGATGGCGACCTCGGGAACCGGCATCGCCACCGCCAGCCGGACGCTGTAGCGCTCGGCATAGCCGATATTAACCTCCTCGGCATCGAGGAGCATGTCGCGAAGACTCTCGGGCGCCATTTTGAACTCGATGCGACCGGTGGCGAGGCGCTCCAAATCGAGGATGTCGTTGACCAGATGGATCAGCCGTTCGCTGTTGCGGTAGGCCACGGTCACGAGCTCGGCGGCCTTCGGGGGCAGCGTGCCGGCGGCACCACCATATACCAGCCCCAAGGATCCGCTGAGCGATGTCAGGGGTGTGCGCAGCTCGTGGCTGACCGTGGAGACGAACTCCTCCTTGATGCGCTCGACTTCCTTGCGCGCGGAGATGTCCCGAATGACGCCGAGGTAGCCGAAGACGTTGTGCTCGGGAGTGTGCACGACGGCGCCCACGGTTTCGCCGATAAAGGACGTGCCGTCCTTGCGCCGGCATTCGATCTCGACGGTGGAGGAGACCTCCGCACCGGCCCCCGGGTGGTACTGCTCGCGTCCGCGCTGCAGGTAAGCGTCCTGATGGGCATAGAGCAACACCGTCTTGCGGCCTTTGAGCTCGTCGCGCTCGTAGCCGAACAATTTCAGGGCGGCTGGATTGGTTCGCAGGATGCGCCGGTCGGCGTCGGCGAGCACCACCGCGTCCGGCAACGCATGGAATATCGACTCGAACAGCGTCTTTTGTTGCACCAGGCCCTGGTGCACGTGATGTTTGGACTCCTGGTCGCGTTGCTGCTCGATCGCCCGTCCGAGCGCATTGGCGAGCAGGGAGACGAACTGCAGCTCCGCCAGCGAAAAAGGCGTCCGCCGCGGCTTGCGATCGGAAAAGTTCAATGTCCCGTGCAGCGCGCGATTCACCCATATGGGTGCGCCGATATAGCTCTCCAGGCTGAGGCTCAGGTGCGCCGGGTGGGTTTGCCCGAGCGGGTCACGACCCACATTTTCGTAGCTCACCACGTTCTGCTCACGGGCCACGGCAGCGCAGTATGTTTCGCCCAACGGATAGACATCGCCTATCTCGATGACCCGAAGCGGCGAGCGCACCGCTTCAACGCGGTAGTCCTCACCCCGGATGCGGCTGACGATGCCGGTTTCCATATTCAGCGTGTGACACCCCGTCGTCAGGTAATCCCGGTAGCGCTGCTGGCGGCCGGAATATTCCCGGAAGGCGAGCTCATTGAGGTGTCGCAGCGCCGCGTAGTGGGCCTGCGACTCGTGGATTGGGCGGGAGATTTCCTGTTCCGCGATCGCGGCGAGATCGTGCAACGCCTCTTTCTCGTCCGCCGAGAGTCGACGCGGTTGGTGATCGATGACGCATAGCGTGCCGAGCCGATAGCCGGCGGTGTCGTGCAGCGGGATGCCCGCGTAGAAGCGGATGTGCGGGGCGCCCGTGACGAGCGGGTTGCCGGCGAAGCGAGCGTCCGCGGTGGCATCCGGCACCTCGAGGAGCTTGCTGCCGAGGATGGCATGGGCGCAAAAGGAGACCTCACGCGGGGTCTGCGCGGTCTCGGCGAGCCCTTGTCTGGATTTGAACCATTGCCGGTCTTCGGCCACCAGCGATATCAATGCGATCGGCACGCACAGGCTGAGCCGGGCGAGTCGGGTGATCCGATCGAAGCGTTCCTCCGGCGCCGTATCGAGCAAACCTGCACAGTGCAAGGCGGCGAGGCGCTTGGCTTCGTTCGCTGGCAAGCGGGGCGTTCGCATTGGGGCTCAAGCCTCTCGCAGGGCACGACGAAGTCGCGTTATGTGAACTACTGCAAAGTACTGCGCTCTTCAGCTCTAAGTGATCAAACATATCCTGTATTGTCGGATGTGACTGTGAAGTACGGCGTTTTTTTGCCGCTGAGCAGGCGCGGCGCCCGCGTCCCCTCGCAGCGGAGAGCGTTTGGCGGAGGTGTCCGGTTTGGCTCGTCTGAATCGAATATTGCTGGTCGACGACGATTCCGACGTGCGCAGCGTGCTGCAGATGGCGCTCGAGGTCATCGGCGAATACACGGTGTGCGGCTGCGCATCGGGCGCCGAGGCCTTGGCGGAGATCGAGTCGTTTCAGCCGCAGTTATTGATACTCGATGTCAAGATTCCCGACATGGACGGCCCGGAGACGTTGCGTCAGCTGCGTGCGCGCGGCGATCTCGAGCAAGTCGCCACCGTCTTTCTCACCGCCAAGGCGTACCCGCACGAGCAGGAGCGCCTGCGCGGTCTCGGCGTGAGCGGCGTGCTGGCGAAGCCCTTCGACCCGATGACCGTCTCCGTGGAACTCCAGCGTATCTGGGCCCAGGCGGATGAAGGCAGACAGTGATCGGCGCAAGGCGCTCGAAGCGCGCTTCGCCGCACTCAGCGAGGCTTATGTGGCCGGTTTGCCGCAGCGGTTCGTCGCACTCGACGGGACGCTGACGCAGGGTAACGGCAGCGGCGTATCGCTAGAAAATCTGCAGCGGCTGCGACGTTTGGCGCATACGCTCGCCGGCTCCGCGGAGACCTTCGGTCTCATGGAGCTTGGCGGCCGCGCACGTGCGCTCGAAGCAGCGGCGTTGAGCGGCACTGCCGATTCCCGGAGCCTGGCGAGGTTGCTCGAGCGGTGCAAGCGAGCCGACCGCACCCCCTGCGCCGTCACGACTCCGGCGCTGGAGGAGACGGCGGCGGGCTCGTTCGCGGCCCCGGAGATTCTCGTCTTGGAGGTCGACCCTGCCACAGGCGAGGAACTCGCGGGCCAGCTCGATTATTTCGGCTTTCGCACTCGCGCCCTGAAGGATCGGCGGGCCCTAACAGAGCGCCTGAGCGGAACACGGACCAAGGCCGTGGTCGCGGATATCGCCTATATCGAGGACGGCAGCGACGGCGCGCGGGGTATCGCCGCCCTGCATTCGGCGGGCGTGCTGTCCGCGCCGGTGGTGTTTTTATCCGCGCGCGATGAGTTCCACGATCGACTCAACGCGGTGCAGGCGGGCGGAGCGGCCTACCTGACGCGGCCCTTCGATATCGTCCCGTTGGTCGATCGGCTTGATGTCCTCACCGGCCAGGAGCGGGACGCGGCGTACCGCGTGCTCGTCGTCGACGACGACGTGGACGTCGGGCAGTACCACGCCGCCGTGTTGGCCTCCGGCGGCATCGATACCCGGGTGTGCGACACGCCCTCGGCGGTTCCGGGCGTTCTCGCGGAATTCCGGCCCGATCTGGTGTTGCTGGATCTGCACATGCCGCAGTGCTCGGGGGGGGACTTGGCGGCTGTCATCCGTCAGCTGGAGGGATTTCTCACCATGCCGATCGTGTTTCTCTCCGGGGAGGGGGATGCGCGTCGACGTCTCGGTGCCATGGGGCGCGGCGGGGATGATTTTATCTCCAAGCCGGTGGTCGAGGAACACCTTCTGGCCGGCGTCAACCTGCGCGTGGCCCGGGCGCGGCAGATCGCCTGCCTGGCGGAACGGGATGGCCTGACGGGGTTGTTGAAGCATACCTCGATCAAGGAGGCATTGAGCCGCGAGATGAACAATGCGCGGCGCGGCAATTACCCCTGCGCATTCGTTTTGCTCGACATCGACTGGTTCAAGAAGGTCAACGATGCCTATGGACACCTCGCCGGCGATCGCGTAATCAAAAGCCTGGCGCGGTTGCTGCGCAGCCGCTTGCGGGAAACGGATTGGATCGGCCGTTACGGCGGTGAGGAGTTCGCGATCGTATTGCCCCATTGCGCGGCCGCCCCCGCGCGCGCGCTCGTCGAGGAGATCGCGCGTCGGTTTCGGGCGGTACGCCATCACGGCGCGCCTGGTGTCGATTTTGCGGCCACGTTCAGCGCCGGCATCGCGGAATTCCGGAGCGTGGATACGGTGGATACGATGATCCATGCGGCGGATTGCGCACTTTATGAGGCAAAGCGCGCCGGTCGTGACTGCGTGAGGGTGGGTAGCGCCGCCGAGTGACTGCCGGGCGCAACGGCGTGGCGCGCACTGCGATCTGCGCCCCGAGCGCGCCCGGCGTTCGTGGGGTTGCAGGGTTGGGTTGCGGCACGCAGTGAGGGTTGATGCGGGATGGCGGATTTCGAGTTTCAGACGTCGCAGGAGAAGCTCGCGGAGATCGGCCGGCGCTTTCATGAGACGTTGCCCGATCGGGTCTCGCGTATCAGCGAGCTCGGCCGGCACGTCATTGCCGGTCAGCGCGGCGGCTTGCCGGAACTCAAAAATTGCGTGCACGCCTTGGCCGGGGCCGCGGGCACGTTCGGTCACCACCTGCTGGGCCTGCGGGCCAGCCATCTCGAAAGCGAGCTCGCCCGCGCGCCCGAGCCCGACATGGCCGCCAATGCGGCGTGGCGGCGGGCGCTTGCAGAGGGCCTGAGGGATCTGCAGCAAGCGGCGGCCGAGGTGGGCGCGAAGGCGAGCGCAGCCGTTACCGCCGATGTGGCGAAAACGCCGGGTCCGGATGCGCAAGCCCCCGCTGACGCTGGCGAGCAGCGCATCTATCTGCTGGAAGACGATCCGGACCAAGCGGAGTACCTGGCCGCCGAGCTCGAAATCGCCGGGGTGTCGACCGCCATCTTCGCCGACGCCGAAGCGCTGCGGCTCGCGGTTATCGAGCGGCGGCCCAACGCCATCGTTGCCGACATCGAGCTTCCGAACGCGCGCGACGGCGGGCTGGAAGTGGTGGCGTCGTTGAAACGCACACTCGGTGCGCCGCTGCCGGTCGTCTTCGCCTCCGCGCGCAGTGATGCGCAGACGCGCTTGCGCGCGTTGCGCGCCGGCGGCGACGGTTTCTTTGCCAAACCCGTGGACGTACGTGCGCTGCGCATGCGGCTTGCGGAGCTGACTGCCGGGCACCGGGATGACAAGCCGCTGCAGGTCGTGCTCGTGGAGGACGACGACGACCAGGCCGCCGCCGCGGCGGCCGCCCTGGAGAGCCACGGTATGCAGGTGCATGTTCTGGACGGCGCGTTGGGCTCGATGGATGAGCTACTCGCCACCTCGCCTGACGTTATCGTGATGGACATGCATTTGCCCGACGCCAGTGGCCTCGATCTGGCACGCATCGTCCGCCAGGAGGAGCGCTTTCTCTCGACGCCGATCGTGTTTCTCACCGCGGATCGCAGTATACGGACGCGGCAGGCGGTGCTGAGCAACGGCGGCTTCGATTTGATCGGCAAACCGATGGACCCCGCTGAACTGGTCTCAATGGTGCGCTCCCGTGGTCTCGAGTACCGATCCCAAGGGGAGAAGCTCAGTTTTCTTGAACGTCTCGAACCCGTCACGGGTCTCGCCAATGCGCGTTACCTGGAAACGACCTTGGAGGCTGGGCAAAGGAGGCGCGAGGGATGCGGGGTAATCGTCAGCATGATCGAGCTCGAAGGCTTGCAGCGCCACTATCCCTCCATCGACGCGCTGCATCTGCATCTGGCGAAGACTGGAGGGCGGCTTCGTAAAGCGGTACCCGTGCGCTGGCTGCTCGCCTATCTCGGCGAGGGTTGTTTCGCGGCGACCGGGACGGCGGAGTCCCGGGCGACGCTCGAAGAATACGCTCAGGCGCTGCAGGCCGCGGTTGGCGCGGGTCAGCAAGGCGGTTCCGAGGGGCGTATCCACGCCCTGATCGTGGGCACCGGTGCTGTCCTCTTGGAGCCCAAGGACACGGGTCACCGTGGCTTGGCCGAGGCCTACGAGCTCGCTCATCGCGCCGTGCAAGGCGGCGGAGGATACCGGTTGCCACCGCCGCCGGAGCGCATGAAGAGGCAAGCGACCTGGGCCAGACAAATGCGCCGAATATTGGAGGCGCGCGACCTCATCCTACTGTATCAGCCGCTTGCGAGCGCGCAGGGCGAGAACTGCTCCTACTTCGAGCTCAGCGTGCGTCGGCGCTCCGCGCAAAAGGCGCGGCTGGCGCTGCCGGCGCCGGGCGAACGTGATGCGCAGACGCTCGGGGTGCGCGCGGAGCTGGATCTGATCGTGCTTGGAAACGCCTGCCGCATCCTCGCCGAGCGCGCGTCCGCCAGCACGTTTTTCGTGCCGGTGGCGGTCTCCACGGTGGCCAAGCGCGGCTTCGCCGCACGGCTCGCCTCATTGCTGGTCAAACAGGGAACCCCCTCGTCGAGTCTTTGTCTCGAGCTCGACGAAGCCGAGCTGCCGCATAGCCGGGAAATCGGACCCGCGCTCGATGAGTTGCGCGCTTTGCGGGTGCGGCTCGCCCTCACCGGTCTGGGCGAAACCGCTGCCAGCGAAAAGTTCTTCGAGCGCATGCGACCGGACATCGTCAAGGTCGGGCCCGGCCTCGTCCGGGATCTTTGCGCCGCCGAGGGTGCCGCGAAAGCACGTGCGCAGGCGATGCTGCAGCGCGTGCGCGAACGCGGCACGCCGATCGTGGGGGCCTATGTCGACGACATCGTGACGCTGCGCACGCTCTGGAAAGAAGGCGTAAGTTATCTCCTCGGGGACTTCGTGCGCGAAGCGGATACCTCGATGGCGGAAGGATTCCACATCCAATTGGGCTGACCCGCGTTGTCTCACCTGCGACACGCCGCTTCACCGCGTCGCGAGTGCCGGTTCAGGCCGCGTGAGGAGCCGACTCAGCGAGCGGCGACGCTGGCGCGCGGCAGATCGAACTGCAGCGCGGCGAGCCGCGCATAAAGGGCGTTGCGGCGGAGCAACTCATGGTGCGTGCCGATGGCATGAATGCGGCCCCGGTCGAGCACCGCGATACGCTCGGCGGCCGTCACCGTGGCCAGCCGATGGGCAATGACGATGCTGGTACGCCCGCTCATCAGACGCTCCAACGCCTCCTGCACCCGGCGTTCGCTCTCGGCGTCCAGGCTGCTCGTGGCTTCGTCGAGCAGCAGCAGCGCCGGGTTGCGCAAGATGGCGCGAGCAATCGCGATACGCTGGCGCTGGCCGCCCGAGAGTTGCACCCCGCCCGGCCCCAGCGGCGTCGCGAAGCCCTGCGGCAGGCGCTCCAGGAACTCCGTGCAGTGCGCCGCCTCCGCTGCGGCGCGCACCGCCGCCTCCGTGGCGTCCGGCTGACCGTAACGGATATTCTCCCAGGCATCGCCGGTGAACAGCACCGGCTCTTGGGAGACGAACGCGATGCGCTGGCGCAGCGCGGCCGGATCCACCTCCCGCAGGTCAATGCCGTCAAAACGCACGCGTCCGGCCTGGGGATCATAGAAGCGCAGGAGCAGTGCCAGCACCGTGCTTTTGCCGCCCCCGGACGGCCCGACCAGCGCGAGGCGCTCGCCCGATGCTACCTGCAGCGTGACGGCATCGAGCGCCGGATACTCGGGGCGCGCCGGATAGCAGAACCGGACGTTGTCCAGGGCGACCTCGCCCCGGGCCGGCTCGGGCAGCGCTCGGGGGCGCGACGGCGCGGCGATGAGGGGGACGGCGGCCAGCAGCTCCAGCAGCCGCTCGGTCGCGCCGGCCGCGCGCAGCAGGTCACCGGCGACTTCCGAGATGGCGCCCACGGCCCCGGCGGCGAGCACCGCGTAGAAGACGAATGCCGATAGGTCGCCCACGCTCATCCGGCCCGCGAGCACGTCGTGCCCGCCTTGTCTGAGGATGATGCCGACGGCGACGAATGCCAGCAACATCGCCATGCCCATCAGCCAAGTGCGTTGGCGGATGCGCCTCGCCGCGGTGGCAAACGCGGCTTCCACGCGCTGGCGAAAGCGCCGGCGATCCTCCGCCTCGTGGCCGAACGCCTGCACGGTGCGAATTGCCTGCAGCGTCTCGGCGGCGTAGCTGCCGACGTCCGCCACCCGATCCTGACTCGCCCGCGAGAGACGGCGCACGCGGCGCCCGAAGGTCAGGATGGGCACCAGTACCAGCGGCATGCCCAGCAGTACCAGCGCCGTGAGCTTGGGGCTGGTGAAGAACAGCATGATCAACGCGCCTGCGAGCAGCAGCGCGTTGCGCACGGCGATGGAGAAGGAGGAGCCGAGTATCGTCTGCAGCAAGGTGGTGTCCGTCGTGATGCGCGATTGGATTTCGCCCACGCCGTTGATCTCGAAGAACGCCGGCTCCATGGACACCACATGGTCGAATACCGCCTGGCGCAGATCGGCCGCGACCCGCTCGCCAATCCAGGAAACCAGATAGTGGCGAAACGCCGAGGCCAGCGCCATGACGGTGATAAGGCCGAGCATGAGCAGCAGCAGAGCGTCCAGGCGTCGTGCGCTGCCGGTACGAAAGCCAAGGTCCACGATCAACCGCAGTCCCTGGCCGATCGCGAGCACGCTCACGCTGGCGACGACCAGGACGAGCGCTGCCGCGACGATTCGCCAACGGTAGGGCCTCAGGTAGGCGGGTATCGGCCGGATGCCGGACAGGGTCTGGTTGGCGGGGCGGTCACCGGGATCAGCGGGGCGCGGCATTCGCTATCTCCCTCGAGTGGTTGCGCCCGCCGGCCGCTTTCCCGCAGGCGGCGAGCGCGGCCGGCGGCTTCACCGCCTCATGCGGAGCGCTGTCCGGGCGGGCGCGGGCGCAGCAACCTGGCCCGCTGCGATCGGGGCAAGCGCGCCCAGATGCGGTTGAATCCGCTGATCACGGCTTTGACCGAGGCGCTGACAATATTCCCGTCGATGCCGACACCGAACAGATCGCCGGCCATGGTTTCGCAGCCGAGCTCCACGAAGCACACCGCCTTCGCGTTGGAGCCGGCACCCATGGAGCGTTCCTCGTAGTGCTGCACACGCACGTCGCTGCCGAGGGCGTCGAGCAGCGCGTCGATCGGGCCGTTGCCCACGCCCGTGAGCACCTTATCGCGGCCCTTCTCGCGCACCCGGACGCGGATGCCCTGACCCGCCTCGGCCTCGAACAGCGACTGGCCGACGTACTCGATGGGCTCGGAGGCCTCCAGGTATTCGCGACGCAGGATCTCCCACATCTTCTCGGCGCGGATCTCCTTACCGGTGGCGTCGGTCGCCTGCTGCACCACGCGGCTGAACTCCACCTGCATGCGCCGCGGCAGGAGCAGACCGTACTCGCGCTCGATGAGATAGGCGACCCCACCTTTGCCAGACTGGCTGTTGACGCGGATGACCGACTCGTACGTGCGGCCGAGGTCCTGCGGATCGATGGGCAGATACGGCACCGCCCAGGGCCCGTCGCTTCTGCGCGCTGCAAAGCCCTTCGCGATCGCATCCTGATGCGAACCCGCAAACGCGGTGAACACCAGGTCGCCGACGTAGGGGTGCCGCGGGTGGATGGGCAGCCGGGTGCATTGCTCCACGGTGCGGGCCACGTCGTTGATGCGCGAAAAATCCAGCCCGGGATGCACGCCTTGTGTATAAAGATTGAGCGCCAGCGTGACCAGATCCACGTTGCCGGTACGCTCGCCATTGCCGAACAGGCAGCCCTCCACCCGCTGGGCGCCGGCCATCACCGCCAGCTCGGCCGCCGCCACCGCGGTGCCGCGGTCATTGTGCGGGTGGACGCTGAGCACGATGCCCTCGCGCCGGGCGAGGTGGCGATGCATCCATTCGATCTGATCGGCGAACACGTTGGGCGTGGATATCTCCACCGTCGCCGCCAGATTGACGATCACGGGGTGCTCCGGGGAGGCTTCCCAGACGGCCGTCACCGCGTCCACCACCTCCTTCGCGAAGTCGAGCTCCGTTGCCGAGAACGTCTCCGGGCTGTACTGAAAGGTCCATTGTGTCTGCGGCTGCGTGGCGGCGAGCCGTTTGATCAGCCGCGCGCCCCGCACCGCCACCTCGCGCACGCCGGCGCGGTCGAGGTGAAAAACCGTCTCGCGGAACAGCGGGGAGGTGGCATTGTAGAGATGGACGATAGCGCGCTTGGCACCGCGCAGCGAGGCCATGGTTTTCTCGATGAGGTGGTCGCGCGACTGGGTGAGCACCTCGATTTGCACGTCGTCCGGGATGCGCTCCTCTTCGATGAGACGGCGCACGACAGTGTAGTCGGTGGCGGAGGCGGAGGGAAAACCCACCTCGATTTCCTTGAAGCCCACCGCGAGGAGCATCTCGAACATCGCCAGCTTGGTTTCCACGCCCATCGGCTCGAAAAGCGCCTGATTGCCGTCGCGCAAATCGGTGCTCATCCACATCGGGGGGCGGGTGATCGCGGCGTCCGGCCAAGTGCGGTCGGTCAGTCGAATGGGGCGGCAGGGGCGGTATTTCCGCGCGGGATCGCTCAACATCGCTTCTCTCCAAGCGTTTTCATCTCGAAAGACTGTCCGCGTAGCTCTACTGCGCGGATCTAAGTGGCGATGTCATGGCTGCCGGGCGGCCACGGGTACTGGGCCCGGCAACCGCACAGCAGTCGAAGGTTTTTGTGCTGGCGTGCATCGACGGCCATGGCGCTGTTTCCTCACAATGGACTCTGCCGCGACGTGCGGCGCGGCGGTTCAGCGGGAAAACGGTTGGGGAGGCGTGAGGTCAGCTGCGCGCGCGGCGCAGCAGTCGCAGCGCAAACCGCCGCAGGCGGAAGGCAGGATAAGTGCGGGACGCCGTGTGGTGCATGGGCTCAGTAAACGGGGAGCGCATGCAAAAGTCAACCTCCCGTGCACGCTGATTGGCCGCCGCCTCCGGTGCATTCCACGCGAGCCTGCGCCCGGGCGCGCGTTCCAAGATCATGAATCTGGCGCTGGCCGGCAGAAGCGCGGTGATCGAGGCCATCGAAGCGCGACTTCGAGGACCGCGTGCCTGTTGCGGCGGCGATCGACGATGCCCCGCGCCGCGATCTAACATGAGCAGTACGAGCGTGTTCTGAATCATCGTGGCGGCGCTGGTGATCGCGGCGGTCGCAGTCAACGCCAAAGACATCGTCCGCTATCTCAGGATCCGATCCATGTGAGCGTCCGCCGCGGACGCTCGCCAGAGTGAGGGCAGCGCATTGGCAATGGCTTCGGAACGGCGCGCCGGTGATCCGGGAAGCCCGATAACGGGCGAGGCGATCCGGGTGCGTGGCCTGGTGCAGGGCGTGGGTTTCCGCCCCACGGTATGGCGGTTGGCCACCGAATGCGCTCTGCACGGAACGGTCTGGAATGATGCCGCCGGGGTGACCATCCACATTTGGGGCGAGGAAAGCGCCCGTGGTCGGTTTCTTTCGCGGCTGCGGCGCGAGGCGCCGCCGCTCGCCCGCATCGACGCCGTGGACGCCGAGCCGCTGCGCGGTGCGCCGTTGCGGACGGGCTTTCATATCGTTGCGAGCCGCACCGGGCCGGTGCGCACGGGCGTGGTGCCGGACGCGGCCACGTGTGCCGGGTGTTGCGCGGACATCGCCGATCCCGGCAACCGGCGTTATCGCTACGCGTTTACCAACTGCACGCATTGCGGGCCGCGCTTGAGCATCGTGCGCGGTATCCCGTATGACCGGGCGCTTACCAGCATGGCGGCGTTCGCGATGTGTGCATCGTGTCGGGCCGAGTACGCGGACCCGGCCGAGCGCCGGTTCCACGCCCAGCCCAATGCGTGCCCGCGATGCGGCCCGAGGCTGTGGCTGGAAGCCGCGCACGGCACGATATGCGCCGGCGACGACGCCATCCGCAGCGCCTGTCGGCTGCTAAGGGAAGGTCAGATCGTCGCCGTCAAAGGCCTCGGCGGTTTTCATCTCGCCGTGGACGCCTGCGACGCCCCGGCGCTTGCCCGGTTGCGCCGGCGCAAACGCCGTTATTACAAGCCCTTCGCCCTGATGGCGCGGGACATCGAGGTCATCGCCCGTTACTGCGCCGTCGATCCCGCGCAGCGCGCGCTGCTGCAAAGCCCGGCGGCACCCATCGTCCTCCTGGAGGCGAGCGGCGTGGAGCGCGTTGCCGCCGAGGTGGCGCCGGGCCAGCGCACCCTGGGCTTCATGCTGCCTTACACGCCTTTGCATCATCTGCTGCTGCAGGGTTTCGACCGCCCGGTCGTGCTCACCAGCGGCAATGTCTCCGAGGAGCCGCAGTGCACCGACAATGACGAGGCGCGCGCGCGGCTCTCGCCGTTGGCCGATTATTTGCTGTTACAAGACCGGGCTATCGTCAGCCGGATCGACGATTCGGTCATGCAGGTCGTGGACGGCGCGCCACGCATGCTGCGCCGCGCCCGCGGCTACGCACCGGCTCCTTTGACGTTGCCCGGGGGGTTCGGCGAGGCGCCGGCGCTGCTGGCGATGGGCGGCGAGCTCAAGAGCACTTTCTGCCTGCTCCGCGACGGCGAGGCCATTCTCTCCCAGCACATCGGCGATCTGGAGGAGGCGGCCACGCATGCCGACTTTCGCCGGACGCTGTCGCTTTACCAAAGGCTCTTCGAGCACGCTCCGGAGCGGATCGTCGTCGATCGGCACCCGCAGTACCTGTCCACCCGACTGGGGCGGGAAATCGCTGAGCGCGAGGGGTTGGCGGTGGTGACGGTGCAGCATCATCACGCCCATATCGCGGCCTGTCTCGCCGACAACGCCGTGCCCTTGGGAAGCCCGCCCGTGCTCGGTATCGCGTTGGACGGTCTGGGTTACGGGGATGACGGCACGCTGTGGGGGGGTGAGTTTCTGCTCGCGGACTACCGGGGCTACTCACGTCTTGCCCGCTTTGCCCAAGTGCCGCTGATCGGCGGCGCGCAGGCCATCCGTGAGCCCTGGCGCAGTGCCTACGCCCACATCCGGGCGGCGCTGGGCTGGCAGCGCTTCGCTCGGGAGTACGCACGGCTCGAGCTGTGTGCCGATCTGCGCGAGCGCCCCCGCGCTATACTGGAGGCCATGATCGCCAATGACGTGAACTGCCCCCAGAGCAGCTCCTGCGGGCGGCTCGTCGATGCCGTGGCCGCCGCCCTCGGCATCTGCCGGGATCGCGCGGGCTACGAGGGCCAGGCCGCCATCGAGCTGGAGGCGTGCGTCACGGCAGCGGCGCTGGATACCGCCGGCGAGGGTTATCCGTTCGCGTTCACCGCAAGCGAGGCCGTGTCCGTGCTGGAGTGCGCCCCGATGTGGCAAGCGCTGCTCGACGATCTGATGCGCGGCGCGACGCCGGCGATCATCGCCGCGCGCTTTCACCTCGGCCTCGCCCGGGCATTGCTCACCCTGACGAGCCGGCTCCTTGAGCGTAACGAGTTGAAGTGCGACGCTCGGGTTGCCCTGACCGGCGGTGTGTTTCAGAACCGTCTGCTGTTCGAAACGCTGGCGGCGGGCCTGCGCGCGCGAGGAGTGACCGTGCTCGGCCACGCCCGCGTGCCGGCCAATGACGGCGGCCTCTCGCTTGGTCAGGCGGCGATCGGCGCGGCCTCGGCCATCCATTCCGTGAAGGCGAGGCAGTGACATGTGCTTGGGCGTTCCGGGACAAATCGTCGCAATAAGCGATGCCGAGAATCTGCGCGGGATCGTCAGCGTGGCGGGCGTCAAGCGCGAGATCAATCTCCACTGCGTGGTCGACGAGGCGCACCCGGTGGAGAGCTGTCTCGGCATCTGGGTGCTCATCCACGTGGGGTTCGCCATGAGCCGGATCGACGAAGCCGAGGCGGCTCGGACGCTGCAGATTCTCACCGAGCTCGGTGAGATGCAGCAGGAGCTCGAGGCCATGCAGAGCTCGGAGAATGGCTCATGAGCGATGAGAAGCTCGAATCGCTTTACCCGTTTCTGCATGGCGTGCGCAAGGAGGCGTCCGGGGAAAACGCGGCCCTGCTGGAGTCGCTCGATCAGAAGTCCAAGCACAGCCTCGAGGTGAAGCGGGCCTTCTTCAGCGAGAACGCTCAGCGGGTGGTCGATGCCGCGCGTGCTATCGCCGGGGTCTATCGCGGCCACGGGCGCCTGTTTGCTATGGGTAACGGCGGGTCGAGCTGCGATGCGGCGCACTTCGCGGTGGAGTTCCTGCACCCCGTCACGGCCGGACGGCCCGCCTTGGCCGCGGTCAACCTGGTCGCGGATACTGCAATGATGACCGCGGTCGGCAACGACGTCGGCTTCGAGCATGTGTTCGTGCGCCAGATCATCGCGCAGGCGCGACGCGGCGACGGTCTGGTGGGCTTTTCCACCAGCGGCAATTCCGCGAATCTTCTGGCCGCCTATGCCCGGGCCAAGGAGATGGGGCTCATCACGCTCGGTCTCGCCGGCGGCGACGGAGGCGCCATGGCGCGCAGCCCCGATGTGGACATCTGCCTCACGGTGGCGACGGACAGCATCCACCGCATTCAGGAATGCCACGTCGCCACCTACCATATCCTCTGGGATCTGGCGCACACGCTGCTCGCCGACGACCGTGGCGATCTGCCGGTCTCCAGCCGAGGCCCGAGCTCATGAAATACGTGGACGAATTTCGCGACCCCGACAAGGCGCGGACCCTGATCCGGGCGATCGAGACGCTCGTCGGCGATATCGCGATTTGTCGGCGCCGGCCCTTGCAGCTCATGGAGGTGTGCGGCGGGCATACCCACTCGATTTTCAAATACGGCTTGCAGACGCTGCTGCCGGAGGAAGTGGAATTCGTGCACGGACCCGGATGCCCGGTCTGCGTGCTGCCGATGGGGCGGGTGGATGACTGCATCGCGCTCGCCGAGCACCCGAGCGTGATCTTCACCACTTTCGGCGACGCCATGCGTGTGCCCGGTTCGACGAAAAGCCTGCTGCAGGCCAAGGCCGATGGCGCCGACGTGCGCATGGTGTACTCGCCGCTCGATGCGCTCGAGATCGCCAAGGCCCATCCGGGCAATGAAGTGGTGTTCTTCGCGCTCGGATTCGAGACCACCATGCCCAGCACCGCCATGACCGTGCTGCAGGCGGAACGCGAAGGCGTGAGGAATTTTTCGGTCTTCTGCAATCACATCACCATCATCCCCACCATCAAGGCGATTCTGGACTCCCCCGAGCTGATCCTGGACGGCTTCCTCGGCCCGGGTCACGTGAGCATGGTGATCGGCACTGCGCCGTACCGGTTCATTTGCGCTCACTATCGCAAGCCCCTGGTGGTGGCCGGCTTCGAGCCGCTCGATATTCTGCAATCGGTCTGGATGGTTTTGCGCCAGCTCGCCGAGGGGCGCTGCGAGGTGGAGAACCAATACCAGCGGGTGGTGGCCGACGCGGGTAACGACCCGGCGTTGAGCGCGGTGCACCGCGTCTTCGAGCTGCGCGAGTTCTTCGAATGGCGCGGGCTGGGGTCCATCGATCACTCCGGAGTGCGGATACGGCCCGCCTATGCGGCGTTCGACGCCGAGCGCCGGTTTTCGGTGCCCAACCTCAAGATTGCCGATCCCAAGGCATGCCAGTGCGGCGAGGTGCTCAAGGGGGTGATCAAACCCTGGCAGTGCAAGGTCTTCGGCAGCGCCTGCTCGCCGGAAACGCCACTGGGTGCGCTGATGGTGTCCTCGGAAGGCGCCTGCGCCGCGTACTACAATTACGGCGGCGTGCCGCTCGGCAAGGCGGATGGCCGACGGCCACGGCGCGGCAAGACAGGCCCGAGGTACGCTCCGTGAGCCGCGGCGATCCCGACCCATTGCAGCACTCCGTACGCATTGGCGCCGCGCCGGCGCGCGGCTCCCGTCTGCGCGACACTCGCATCACCCTGTCCCATGGCAGTGGCGGCAAGGCGATGCGCGATCTCATCGAGGAGGTGTTCGTCGCCGGCTTCGACAACGCCGTGCTGGCGCCGCTGGACGATCAGGCACGCATCCCGCTCGCCGAGCTGGCCGGCCTCGGCGACCGGCTCGCCTTCACTACCGACTCTTATGTCGTCGATCCGCTCTTCTTCGCGGGCGCCGACATCGGTACGCTGGCGGTCAACGGCACAGTCAACGACCTCGTGGTGGGCGGTGCCCGGCCGCTGTTTCTCTCCTGCAGCGTGATTCTGGAGGAGGGGCTGGAGGTGGAAACGCTGCGCCGGGTTACGGGTTCGATGCAGGCGGCCGCAGCCACTGCCGGGGTGATGGTGGTCACGGGGGATACCAAGGTCGTACCGCGCGGCGCCGCGGACAAGCTCTTCATCAACACCGCCGGTATCGGCGTGATTCCCGCGGATCGGCGGTTGGATGCGGGCGCCGTGTGCCCGGGCGACGCGATTCTGGTGAACGGCCGGCTCGGCGATCACGGCGCCGCCGTGCTCAACGCGCGTGGCGACCTGGCGCTGGAGACCGACATCGCGAGCGACTGCCAGGCCCTGAACGGTCTGGTCGAAACGCTGTTGCATGCCTCGCCGGGGGCGCGCTGTCTGCGGGACGCCACGCGCGGCGGACTGGCCACGGTGCTCAACGAGTTCGCGCAGGCCTGCGGGCACTGCCTGCACATCGACGAGAACGCCGTGCCGGTGCGCGAGGAGGTCAAGGGCATGTGCGAGATTCTCGGGCTGGACCCATTGTATCTGGCCAATGAAGGCAAGCTGGTGGCGGTGGTGCCGGGCGGCGAGGCGGAGGCGGCCCTGGCGGCGATGCGCTCCCACCCGGCCGGCCGCGAGGCCGCGTGCATCGGTGACGTGCGGGCATCGCCGCAGGCCACTGTCGTGATGGCGACCGTATTCGGCGGTGAGCGCATCGTCGACATGTTGGTCGGCGAGCAGCTGCCGCGGATTTGCTGAGGCCGGTTCCGTGCACGAGCTCGCCCTTACCCAGAGCATCGTGGAGGTCTGCGGGGCACGGGCCGATGGCGCGCGCGTGCGCCGCATCACCCTGGAGATCGGAACGCTCACCTGCGTGATGCCCGAGGCGCTGCGTTTTTGTTTCGAGGCGTGTTCCGTCGGTACGCCACTGGCCGGTGCCGAGCTCGAGATCATCGCAATACCTGGGCGGGCCCGTTGCCGGGAGTGCGGCCGGGAAGTCGAGTTGAGCGACCTGCTGGCCGGCTGCGACTGCGGTTCGCTGAACCTGGAGAACCGGCGAGGCGGCGACGCTCTGAGAATCCGTTCCATGGAGGTCGTGTAATGTGCACCACCTGTGGCTGCTCCGGCGAGGGCGAGGCGCGTGTCAGCGCGCTGGACACAGACGAAACGACGGCGGGCGACGCTTCGGTTCACCCGAGTGCGCTCGGTCATACCCATGGACCGGGTCATTCCCACGACCACGATCACGTTCACCCCCATGACGAGGCACCTGTCCCTGTCCAGCCGCCGGGCCGGACCATCGCGCTCGAGCAGGCGGTCCTCGCCGCGAACGATCGCCTCGCCCGGCGCAACCGGCACTGGTTGACGCTCCGCAACATCCTGGCGCTGAATCTCGTGAGCTCACCCGGCGCGGGAAAGACCACGCTGCTCGAGCGCACCCTGCGAGATTTGGGCGGCGAGATTCCCATGAGCGTGGTCGAGGGGGATCAGGAGGGCGCCTTCGATGCCGAGCGTATCCGCGCCACGGGCTGCCGCACCGTGCAGGTCAACACCGCCACCGGCTGCCACCTGGATGCGGCGATGCTCTGCCGCGCCCTTGACACGCTGGCGCCGCCGCCGGATTCGGTGGTCATGATCGAGAACGTCGGCAACCTGGTCTGCCCGGCGCTTTTCGATCTCGGCGAGCGGGCCAAGGTGGCGATCCTTTCGGTCACGGAAGGCGACGACAAGCCGATGAAATACCCTTACATGTTTCGGGCCTCACAGCTGATGCTCCTCAACAAGACGGATCTTTTGCCGTACGTGGACTTCGACGTTGAGCGCTGCATCGGCTACGCGCGCCGGGTCAACCCGCGGATCGAGGTGCTGGCGCTGTCCGCGCGCACCGGCGAGGGCCTGGCAGAGTGGTACCAGTGGCTGCGTTCGTGTCTGTGAGCCTCGCCGTGTACGCACAGCGAGCCTTGACCATTATCGCGCGGGGCGGGCGTATACCCGAGCGAGCGACGCTCTCTGGCCCCTGCCCGAACCCAGTCATACCGGCCTCATATGTGAGCTTGTAACTCGCCATGGCCAGGCATCCCGATATCGAGGCGCTCAAGGCCGAGCATCGGCCCGATGCGATCCGCCGCCGCTTGCAGGCCAAGGGTAAGCCAAGCTACGTGGGCGACGCCGTGCTGGGCGGCATCGACGGCTGCGTGACCACCTTCGCAATCGTGGCGGGTGCCTCCGGCGGCGGCTTGTCAATCGCGGTGATCGTGATTTTGGGCTTCGCCAATCTGCTCGCAGACGGTTTCAGCATGGCGGTCAGCAACTATCAGAGCACGAAAAGCCAGCGCCAGCTACTTGAAAAGATCCGCGGCGTGGAGCAGCGGCATATCCGGCTCTTGCCCGAGGGCGAGCGTGAAGAGATTCGCCAGATCTATCACGGCAAGGGCTTTCGCGGGGCCACACTGGAGTCCATCGTCGCAACCATCACCGCCACCGAGGCGTTGTGGCTGAATACCATGCTCACGGAGGAGCACGGTTTGCAATTGGACACGTGCGATCCCTCGCGGGCCGCGCTGGTCACCTTCCTGGCCTTCATCACCGCCGGTCTGATCCCGCTGACGCCTTACATCGCGTTCGCCTATTGGGTCCCGGGTCTTTCGCAAGATGTGCTTTTTCCCCTTAGCGCCGCTGCGACCGGCGTCGCCTTCCTGCTGATCGGTTTCGCCAAGGGACGCTATCTGGAACGCGCGGTGCTTCGCGCCGGTCTGGAAACGCTGGCCATGGGAGGAACCGCCGCCGCGCTCGCCTACGGCGTCGGCGCGTGGCTGCGCGCGACCTTCGGCGTCGGCTGACGGCGGGGCGGATACGAGCCGCCATCGCGCGTTTCGCGCACCTTGCGCCGGCTATTCCGCGGCCGGCATTGATCGGCGTCAATCCGCCCGTCCCGGCCCGTGTTAAATTTATGGAAACGGCCGCTTTCGCGACCGCGTGGCCGGGTCGCCGCGGGAGGGCGGTATGGACGTTTACAGGCAGGCGCTCAAGATCATTCAGAACATGGTCGAGGATGCGAAGCGAATGGCGCTTTCCGAGCCGATGGCCATGACGTTGGCCACGGTCGATGAAGCGGGGCAGCCCAGCGCGCGCACCGTCTACCTGCAGGCGGTCGTCGACGAAGGTCTGATATTTTTTACGAATCGCTACAGCCGCAAGGCGATTCAGCTGGCGGCCAATCCACGCGCGGCCGTCTGCCTCTACAGCGAACCGCTGGCGCGGCAGATCCAGGTCGAGGGGAGCGCGCGGCCGCTTGCGGCTGATGAAGCCGCCGCCTACTGGGCGCTTCGGGAGCGGGACAGCCAACTGGCCGCGTGGGCGTCGGCCCAATCCGAGCCGCCGGAGGCGCGCGATCATCTGCAACGCCGGGTCTCACAGTATCGCCAGCGCTTCGATTTCCATCGCGAGGTGCCGATACCTTCGCATTGGTGTGGCTTTTGTCTCGAACCGCAACGCATCGAGTTCTGGAAAAAGGACTGGCGCCACCCGCAGCAGCGGCTGTGCTATCAAAACACGCCCCAGGGCTGGTCGGTGATCCGGTTGAATCCCTGAGGCGAGGGTTTGTCCGTCGCGGTGGGCGGGGCATGCGCGGGTGCGGGCGAGCGCAGGATGACGAATGTCCAATCCGTGCGAGCGGCGCGTGTGCCCAAGGGGGTGCTACGTGTCATTCGCTTTGCCAGAAGAAGGTCTCCAGCGGAATGGTTGTGTATAGGCGCAATGGCAGCCGGGGCCGGGGGCTGAGACGATGAACCTTGCCGCCAGCGACTGGCACGTTTGCTCGGTCGATCAAATATTGTCGGAATTCGCCACCGCTACCGGCGGCCTGAGCCAGGTCGAGGCCGAGCGGCGCTTGCGCCAATTCGGTCTCAACCGGTTGCCGTGCGCGCCATCGCGAGGCCCGCTCAAGCGTTTCGCCGCGCAGTTTCATGATGTGCTGATCTATGTGCTATTGGGGGCCACCGGGGTTCCGTTTCTACTCGGTGAATGGCTGGACAGCGTGGTCATTCCAAGCGTCGTGCTGATCAATACGCTGATCGGGTTCGTCCAAGTAGGGCAAGGCCGAGGGGGCACTGGTGCCGGTTGAAAGCGGCGATCCGCTGACGCCGCAGGACGTCTACGTTCATCCCCACACCGTACAACTACTGAAGTGACAAGGGTTGAGCGGAGACCGCAAGCGCAAAACTACGCGAGATGATTGACGGTGCGCGCCTGCCGCTGACTGCTCTCGACGAAGCGGCTCGGGCCTCGAGAGCACCCACACAAAACGATGCCGACCGTGTCCGGTTGATTTCGGTGGCAAGACATTCAATAAATTGGAGGATTACTGTGTTACTTTATGTTCATCCGGGACGTGATAATGCGAAAAGTCACTGAAAAAAGTATAGAGAATAATTGGCATGAAATAGCCGTCGATGCCGTGCTTGGCACGTTGAATGCCAATACCGACGGCCTCTCTCAACACGAAGCCGCGGCACGACTGGAAAGATATGGTCCCAACCGCCTGCCCGAGCCCCCCAAGCGCGGCGTCCTGGTTCGTTTTCTCCTGCATTTCCACAATATCCTTATCTATGTGCTCCTGGCGTCGGCCCTAATTACTGCGGCGCTGGGACATCTTGTGGATACGTTCGTCATCCTGGCGGTGGTTGTGGTCAATGCCGCAATTGGCTTTATTCAGGAAGGCAGGGCGGAAAAGGCCATGGACGCGATCCGGGGAATGCTCGCCCTTCGGGCCTCTGTGTTGCGCGACGGGGAGCGCCGGGCGGTCGAAGGCGATACTCTGGTCCCGGGAGACCTCGTCTTGCTGGAAGCCGGGGACAAGGTCCCTGCCGATCTGCGCTTGCTGCGCACTCACGGCCTTCAGATTCAAGAGGCGATACTGACTGGTGAATCCGTGCCGGTCGAGAAGCATACGCGGCCCGTTGCGGGCGATGCACCTCTCGGCGACAGAGCGTGCCTGGCATACAGTGGCACGCTGGTGACCAGCGGGCTGGGCAGGGGCATCGTCGTCGCAACCGGGGCGGACACAGAGATCGGCCGCATCAGCGGCATGCTCTCGACGGTCGAGGTACTTACGACGCCGCTTGTCCGGCAGATGAACGCTTTTGCCTGGTGGCTTACCGTTCTGATACTGCTGCTCGCGGCGATGCTGCTTGTCTTCGGGTATTTCGTCGAGCATTTCGAATTCTCGGAAATGTTCATGGCGGTGGTGGGCCTGTCGGTCGCCGCCATACCAGTGGGTTTGCCCGCTGTCCTGACCATCACGCTGGCAGTCGGTGTACAAGCCATGGCGCGGCGCTACGCTATTGTCCGCCGTCTGCCCGCCATCGAGACGCTCGGCTCGGTATCGGTGATATGCACCGACAAGACGGGCACGCTAACGCGTAACGAGATGATGATCGCCTCCGTCGTGACGTCGGCTCATGTCTTTTCGCTCGAAGGCGCGGGATACGAACCGCGGGGCGTTATCAAGCTCGACGAGGCTGCGGTGAGCGGGCACGAACATTCAGTTCTCGAAGAGCTAGGACGTTCAGCGGCATTGTGCAATGACGCGTCGTTGCACGAGCGTGACGGCGTTTGGACGGTCGAGGGCGACCCCATGGAGGGCGCGCTGCTGGCGCTGGCCGGCAAAGTTGGCATGGACGTTCGGAACGAACGCTCGGCGTGGACGCGTACCGACGCCATCCCTTTCGACGCCAGGCACCGCTTCATGGCGACATTGAATCATGATCACGAAAATCATGCGTTCGTTTTCGTCAAAGGCGCGCCGGAGCAGATTCTCTCAATGTGCGGGGAACAGCGCTGTATTTCGGGTGGCGCCGAACCTCTCGACAAGGACTTCTGGCACAAAAAAGCCGAGGGCATCGCCGCGCAGGGACAGCGCGTACTGGCCTTTGCTGTGAGGCCCGTAGCTGCGGAGCACACCGTCCTTGAGTTCGCTGATCTCGAGGACGCGTTGATACTGATCGGCCTGGTCGGCCTGATCGACCCGCCGCGTTCCGAGGCCATCGCAGCGGTCGCGGACTGCCACCGGGCGGGAATTCGCGTGAAGATGATTACCGGAGATCACAGGGGAACGGCGGCTGCCATTGGCAGGCAAATCGGCCTGCAAAACCCCGAGGCGGTGCTGACCGGTTCCGACCTTGACGGAATGGACGACGCAGTGCTCGCCACCGCCGTTCTCGAGACCGACATATTCGCCCGCACCAGCCCCGAGCACAAACTCAGACTCGTGATGGCGCTGCAATCGCACGGCATGACCGTCGCCATGACCGGCGACGGGGTGAACGACGCGCCGGCGCTTAAGCGTGCCGACGCGGGCATCGCCATGGGTGTCAAAGGCAGCGAGGCGGCGAAGGAGGCCGCGGAGTTTGTACTCGCGGATGACAACTTTGCGTCAATAGCCGCCGCAGTGCGCGAGGGACGAACCGTCTACGACAAAATCAAGAAAGTCAAAAGCTGGACGTTGCCGACTAACGCCGGCGAGGCCATGACGATCGTCGTCGCGCTGCTTTTCGGTATGACGCTGCCGATCACCCCGATTCAAATACTCTGGGTCAACCTGATCACCGCGATAACGCTCGGCCTGGCGCTGGCGTTCGAGCCGACGGAAGCGAACACGATGCACCGTCCACCACGCCCGAGAAGCGAGCCATTGCTGACCGGGGAACTGGGATGGCACGTCGTGCTGGTCTCGGCGCTGTTCCTCTGCGGCGTGTTCGGTATTTACGCCTATGCCACAGACCAAGGCTATTCCGTGGAACTCGCCCGCACCATCGCATTGAATACGCTGGTGGTCATGGAGATATTTCATCTATTCTTCATCCGGAACATGTACGGCACGTCGCTTACATGGAGGGCGGTGCGCGGCACCAGGGTGGTTTGGGCGACGGTCATCGGCATCACAGCGGCGCAATTCGCCATCACCTATCTGCCGCCATTGCAGGCGATATTTGCCACCAAGGCGGTGCCCTTTTTGGATGGCGTTCTCATCGTCGGCGTGGGTGTCTCACTTTTTGCGATCATAGAAATCGAAAAGCAGCTTCGCCTTCGGTTGCGCGCCATGCGATCAGCATAAAGTTAATATTCTGAATTCGGATCAGCAACCTGGGTTAGGTTGTCTATGGTGGCACAGAGGCGATGTGCTCGACGCCGTGCCGGTCGCCGCCGGACACAACCCCCGGCCATACCTATCCCTTTAGCTCCTAACGCGTTAATCAGTCGTGTCGCAGTTCTAAACGGGTATTTTGTCGAAGTGATTGATGTGCTTCGCATCCGGCCTTCAGGCCCAAGTGTGCTTGTGGAGCTGAGC
>NZ_JBXWZQ010000226.1:0-6462 GCF_059432795.1 Nitrococcus sp.
CTTCATGGTTTCATGCGGCGCGCCCCCAGCACACATGCCGGCAACTCACGCGGCTTACCCTCGATACTACTGATCTAAGGTGACGGCAGTGCGAGCCATACAGCGACGAGCCCTCGACACCAAACAAGGATTCGTGGCCCGGCACCTCCCGCTTTTCGCAGAGCACATCGAACGCGCGACAATACCTCTCGCGCATCCCGCCAATGCACCGGTTTGCCGGCGAGTTCGCCCCCCCGTCAACAGCCGGCAACTGATCCGCCGGCCCCTGTAGGCTTAGGCCCGCGGATCTCTTTTTCTAGCGACATCTGGATTGTCCGCGCCTGCCGCGTCTCGCTCCCGGCTTTTTCCAACGACGTTGATGCGTCGTGCATTGGCTCTTTTGCGTCAAACTGGCAAACGCTGATTGGAAACCGGCAACGAAGCGTGCGCTTTTGCAAGCCAACGGACCGATTGTGCCGAGCCTTCTTATTGTGAGGCTTCCCGGCGGGAATAACGCCGTGCCAGGCCAGAGATCGGCGCATTCGCAACGCACGGAACCGGCTGATGGGGCGGGAAGTCAAATTCACTGGATCACGACGGGACAATCACAGCTTACGGGCACGAACAGGAAAGGCGAAACCGCGGGTACCGGCACTGCCTCCATCGCCCGCGAGCGAGTCTCTGCCGGAATGCAGGAGATGCTCAATGGATACGTTCGTCTCGCCACACCAGACATTCTGGGATGAGGATGCGCCGAGAACCCGCTTCACGCCCCTGGCGGGCGCCGCATCCGCGGACGTGGTCATCGTGGGGGCCGGGATCGTGGGAATCACCCTGGCGGAGATCCTCAAGCGCGCCGGCAAACGGGTGGCCGTCGTCGACGCGCTGCACGTGGGCACGCAGGTGACCGGCCGCTCCACGGCTAAGCTCACGGCGCTGCACGGCCTCATTTATGCGGATCTGATCCGCGAGCACGGTGAGCGTACCGCCCGACTCTACGCCGAAGCCAACCAGGAGGCGTTGCAACATGTCGTCGAGCGGGTCGAGCACTACGGCATCGATTGCGCGCTCGAGCGCGTGCCGGCGTTCACGCACAGCGAGTCCGGACAGGGACTGGATAAGATCCGTGCGGAGGCGGATGCCGCGCGGCGAGTCGGTCTGCCGGTACGATTTGTGGAGGAAGCGCCGTTGCCGTTTGCGATCGCCGGCGCCGTGCGCCTCGACGATCAGTTTCAATTGCATCCGCAGCGCTATCTGCGCGGTCTTGCGCAGACGATCCCCGGCGACGGCTCGATGATTTTCGAGATGACCCGAGCACTCGATATCGAGGCGGCGAGCCCTCATCGGGTGACCACCGACAGGGGAATCCTCACCGGCCGGGACGTGGTGATCGCCACCAACATCCCGTTCCCGATCCGGGGCTTGTATTTCACCAAAGTCTACCCCCGCGCGCATGTCGTATTGGCCGCGCGTATCGGGCAAGCGACGGTGCCCGGAGGGATGTTCATCAGCAGTGCCGAAACACCGAGCTTTTCGGTTCGCGCTTTCCGCGACGGGGATTCAACCGTGCTCATCGCCACGGGCGGAGGCTTTCGTCCCGGACGCGGCGACGTGGCCGAGCACTACAACGCACTGCGCGCATACGTTCAGAGCCGCTTTGACGTCAAAGAGGAGCTGTGCTGGTGGTCCAACGAGGATTACGACTCCATGGACCGGCTGCCGTTCGTGGGACCGCTCGCTCGCGACGAGCGGATTTTCCTCGCCACGGGTTTTTCCGCCTGGGGGCTTAGCAACGGTGTCGCGGCGGCACGGATATTGGCTGAGCGCATTCTCGGCGGCGGTGAGCACGACCACCTCGCCGCGGCATTCAGCCCCCGCCGCTGGGCGCCGCGGACCGCCGCGCGCCGCTTTGGCATGGGTAACGCACACGTGGCACGGGAGTTTCTCCAAGGCCGGTTCGAGACTTTACGCGCCCGCAACGCAAGCGAATTGGGGCGCGCGCAGGGCGGCCTCGTTCGCCACCACGGGCGCTTGGTCGCCGCTTATAAAGACCCCGCGGGCGCATTGCATATGTTCTCGCCGCGTTGCCCGCATCTTGGATGCTTGCTCGGCTGGAACGCCGCCGAGCAGACCTGGGACTGCCCGTGCCACGGCTCACGATTCCGGCGGGACGGCCGCCTGCTCCATGGGCCGGCCGTGCGGGACATGAAAAGCGTCGAACCCTAGCCTGGCGTTCCTCACGCCTAACGCATGAGCAACAGCATGCATTGAGCGCGGGAATTTACCGGCGGTTTTTGGCCCGAGCGTCCGTGTGAGCACATTAACACCTGGCCGCCGCCGGAGAGCCGCGTTCTTTGCGGACGCTCATCTCGCAAGCGCCGCGCTGCATGCCCGACCGGCGCAGCCTCTTCCCGCGCGAGCCGTTCCAGCCTACCCTAGCGCTCTTAGCCGAACCCGCCTCCGATTCGTCATCAGTTGAAGATGCTGAGTGTTTGGGATTTTCGGTATGCTGTGTAGCCCAATCGCTCCAGCAGCAATTTCAATCGAATCCGACCGCAGAAATTAAAGAGGAAACGCATGGCCTACGCTATTCCTGCTCCAATCGACGTACCTCGGCGAATCCTGATGGGACCGGGACCCAGCGACACGCATCCGCGGGTATTGGCGGCGCTCGCACGCCCCACAATCGGCCATCTGGATCCCTACTTCCTTCAGGTAATGAACGAACTGCAGGCGATGCTGCGCGAGCTTTTCCAAACGGAAAACGAGCTGACCCTGGCCGTGAGCGGCACGGGCAGCTCGGGTATGGAAGCCTGTGTCGTCAACCTGATTGAACCCGGTGATCGCATGCTGGTGTGCGTCAACGGCGTGTTCGGCGGGCGCATGAGCGATGTCGCTGCCCGCGCGGGCGCCGAAGTGACGACACTCGAGCGAGAGTTCGGGGAAATTTTCACCGTTGAGGAGATCAGCGAGGCGGTGCAACGCGTGAAACCCAAGGTTGTAGGCATCGTGCACGCCGAAACCTCAACCGGGGCCTGGCAGCCGTTGGAGGAGATCGCCCGCGCCGTCCATGCCAGCGGCGCGCTGTTGCTCGCCGATTGCGTCACTTCGCTCGGCGGCGTGCCGGTCGAGGTCGACCGTTGGGAGTTGGACGCCGTCTACAGCGGGACTCAGAAATGCTTGAGCTGCCCTCCCGGCCTGGCGCCGGTCACCTTCGGTCCGCGCGCCCTGGAGGTCATCGAACGTCGCGAGTCGAAAGTCGCGAGCTGGTATCTGGACATGACCATGGTGCGCAATTACTGGGGGGACTCGCGAGCGTATCACCATACCGCCCCCATCAACGCGAACTACGGCTTGCACGAAGCGTTACGCGTGGTATTGGAGGAAGGCTTGGAGGAGCGCTTCACCCGTCATATGGGCAATCACCGAGCACTCAAGGCAGGCTTGCACGCATTGGGGATTGAATACTCGGTGGCCGAAGGCCAACAGCTGCCCATGCTCAATGCGGTGTGGGTCCCCGAGGGTGTCGAGGATGCCGCCGTGCGCTCGCAGTTGCTCCGTGAGTACGGCATCGAAATCGGTGGTGGGCTGGGCCCGATGAAAGGACGTACCTGGCGCATCGGTCTGATGGGTGAGGCGAGCACCGCAAGCCACGTTTTACTCTTCCTGGCCGCTCTGGAGCGCTGTCTGCTCGATCAAGGAATGCGCCTGGAATGCGGTGCCAGCGTGGCAGCGGCGAACGCCGTTTACCGCGACGGCGCGTAAGCACGCCGTGCAGGCATCACCGACCCGCTGCTCGGCAGGCAATTACCGCGAGTACTGCCGCCAGCCAAACGGGGCCGCTCAAAGGTCATGATCGCTGCTTCCCGGGCAAATCGCGTCGGCCGCGCGCCGGCGACGCCGCGTGTTTTCCGCGCTGGCGCAGGCCTGTGTCGCTAGAGCACGACTTGCGCTCGGGACAAGCACCGCTTCCCCGTGAACGGCACCCTCGGGTCAGCTGCAATGCCAGCGTCGTCCGGGGGTGACGTCCAGATTACCAGCCGCACCGGGCGCCCGCCTTCGTTGGCTGAGTCCGTGCGCTTATCGCGATTGGCACCGATATTGCGAATGAAATGGGCGAGGCCAACAACCTCACCTCCTCGAGCCTGCTTTGCCCTCGTACCGTTTCGGTAGCGAGGGCTCTTTTTTCTACCCAACACCGCCGCGCATCCTCGCGGCGTCTTTCCGGCATCGGGTGGCAAAACCCCGCCGCGCGAATGAAGGGCTTCGAGAGCAAACATTCGGTGGGAGTACCTAGCCATGCAATTGCTGACCTGTTTGCTCGCGCTCGAGCGCGCCTTGGATTCCCACCGCCAAACGATCGGGAGGATTGCATGATGAACTCGGGACGGGCGCTGCTGATCGTCAATCCCCGCAGTCGCAGTGGTCAGACGGACCTCGCCGCGCTCACTAGGCGGCTCAACGAATGCGGCCTCGCGGTGAAAACGATGTTTCCCGGGAACCAACAATCGATTGCGCAACTGATTCAAAATCATGAACGTGAATGTGACCGCGTCATTGTCGGCGGTGGTGACGGGACTTTGAATGCAGCCGCCGAGGCACTGCTCGATAGCCACCTGCCATTGGGGATTCTGCCGCTGGGTACTGCCAATGATCTCGCCCGAACGCTGGGCATCCCGCTCGATCCGCTGGAGGCATGCGAGGTGATTGCCAAAGGCGAGCTGCACCGCATCGATCTGGGCTGTGTCAATGGCCATTACTTTTTCAATGTGGCGCACATCGGATTTGGCGTCACACTGGCGCGTGAGCTTTCAGCCGAGATCAAGCAGCGCTGGGGAGTATTGGGTTATGCGAGAGCGGCCTTCACGGCATTGCGCAACCGGTCTTCGTTTCGGGCCGAAATCCGGGAGAACGGACGCACCCACAAAGCCCGCTGTTCACAGATCACAGTCGGTAATGGCCGGCATTTCGGCGGCGGCCTAGCCGTGGCCCACGACGCGCGTATCGATGATCACGCGCTCGACGTGTGGCACCTGGAACCCTTTGCTCTCTGGGAGCTCGTCGGCCTGATACCCGGCTTACTCCGCGGCCGTCACCTCGAACACCGGCGAGTGTGGCACCGCCGCGTTCAGAGCCTGGAGATCCGCACCCGAAAGCGCATGCCCGTCAGTGCCGACGGAGAGCTCACCACCCACACGCCGGCGGAATTTCATGTGCTCCCAAACGCCATCGCCGTGTATGTCCCCGCGGATGTCGGGGCCGACGATGCTTTTCGCGGGGAAGGCGTGTCGGCCTAAGCGCAGTAACCGCAGGCGTTATTCGGCGCGTTCAACTGAATACGGCCGGGACCGGACCGTTTTGCCTGGTACATGGCAATGTCGGATTGTTGAATCAGCTCTTCGCTGGTATCGCCGTCGGTGGGGTAGATGGCAATACCGATGCTCGCACTGATCGTTACGACGCCGTTGCCCCCCAGCTCCACCGGCTCGCTGAGTATGCGCATAATGTGCTTGGCAACCTGCTCAGCCTGGGCGCGCTCGTTGAGGCGCTCGAGGACCACGACGAACTCATCCCCACCCATCCGGGCCACGGTATCGTAGCCGCGCACGGATCTGGAAATTCGCCGAGCCAGCGTCCTCAACAAGTGGTCTCCGCTCTGGTGGCCGTACGAATCGTTCACCTGCTTGAAGCCGTCGAGGTCGACGAACAGCACGCCCACCAAGTGGCCGCCGCGGCTTGCACGCCGAATGGCGAGTCCGAGCTGCTCCCACAAATGGTTGCGATTGGGTAAACCGGTGAGTGGGTCATAGCTTGCCAACTCGCGCAATTGCTGACGTTCGCTGATCTTGTTGAAGATGAGCACCGCCGCACTGCCGCTTCGCTGCGCCGCGAGCCTGCCCGAGACCAAAGTCCAGACGCGCTCACCGTTTTGATGAACCAGCGGCACCTCCATATTGCGGAATTCCTCACAATCCATGAGCAACCGCATAAGCCGCGTGGGATCACCCGGGCGCTCGAATCGCCCGACCAAGCTGTGACCGGTAATGTCTTCGACGCGCTCGGAGAACATGGCGCGACAGGCGTCGTTGGCATAAAGCACATACCAATCCGGAATTCGCACCGTCGCCATGCCAACCGGCACGCATTCGGTCACAGTTCGCGCAAGCTCGAGATCGCGCACGACTTCCGCTTGGCGATTCGGATCGCGCAAATCCACCACGACCACCTTGGCACCGTCCTCACCGTAGGGCACGGGGTCCACGTGGCATGCCACGTAACGTACCCCGCTGCCGCCGACGCTCACCTCGAGCATCTCGCGAATCGGCCGCCCTGTCGCCATCGCCTCAGCCGCATAGCGGCTCAAGCTCACGCACAACGCGCGTGGCAAGCCCAGATCCCGCCACGACTTGCCGATCATTTCGCCAGGCTGGCGCCCCAGTACCTCGGCGCTGGCGGGCGTGACGTACAAGCAGTGTCCCTGCC
>NZ_JBXWZQ010000227.1:0-2586 GCF_059432795.1 Nitrococcus sp.
CCGAAGAGCAATGCCGTGTACGAGGCGTTCAATCGGGCCATGGCCGAGGTCCGTGCGCGCGGCTCGGATGCGGTGCCGGCGCATATCCGCAATGCCCCGACCAGCCTCGCCAAAGCGCAGGGCCACGGGCGTGCGTACCGCTACGATCACGATGAGGCGGGTGGATTCGCCGCAGGACAGACCTATTTCCCCACGGCGCTCGGCGAGCGGGTGTACTACGAACCAGTCAACCGGGGGCTCGAGATCCAGATCGGCGAGAAGCTCAAGCGACTGCGCGGCGGCGCCGATGGGGAGAGCGAGACCTGATGCGCGAAGTGATATTGATCGCTGCGGGCGGGGCTTTGGGTGCCCTGCTGCGTTTCTGGCTCACTGGTGCTGCAGCGACGCTGTTCGGTCGCGACTTCCCCTATGGCACCTTGCTGGTCAATATCCTCGGCTCGCTCGGCATCGGCATGCTCTATGTGTTCCTGTCCGAGCGCGTGGTCGCGGCCGCGGAATGGCGCGCCTTGCTGGTGGTCGGCCTGCTCGGTGCCTTTACGACGTTCTCCACCTTCTCCCTGCAGACCCTCAATCTGCTCGAACTCGGCCTCGTCGGGCGTGCGCTGTGGAATGTCGTGCTCAATGTGGGGCTGTGTCTCGGCGCCTGCTGGCTCGGCTTGAGTGTGATGCGGCAATTGTGATCTCGGCGGTGGCCCGCCGCTGACGGGTATGGGCTCGGGCGGCGGCGCCATCTGACGGCCGCGGCGGCACGCGGTAAACTGCGCCCCCATTGCCTGCCTATTCCCTGCCGAGGTTTTTTACATGCTCGACCCGCAACGCCTGCGTAACGATCCCACGCACGTCGCCGCTGCACTCGGACGCCGTGGTTTTGTCCTCGACATCGCCACCCTGGCGCGTCTGGAATCGGCGCGCAAGACACTGCAAACCGAGACAGAGGCGCTGCAGGCGGAGCGCAATCGGCGCTCCAAAGCGATCGGTGCAGCCAAGCAGCGCGGCGAGGATATCGAGCCCGAGCGCCGCGCGGTGGCCGAACTCGGTGACAAGCTCAAAGCCAACCAGGAGGCGCTCGAAACGATCCAGGGCGAACTCGAGGGTTTCTCGCTGGGCCTGCCCAACCTGCCGCAGGAAGACGTTCCCGATGGCGCGGGGGAAGTGGACAATGTCGAGCTGCGCCGCTGGGGCAGCCCGCGCGAGTTCGATTTCCCCGTCCGCGATCACGTCGAGTTGGGTGAAATGCTGGGCGGTATGGATTTCGATGCCGGGACCAGGATAGCCGCTGCGCGGTTTGCCGTGCTGTCCGGGCAGATTGCGCGGCTGCAGCGTGCACTGACTCAATTCATGCTCGATATCCACACCACGGCGCACGGCTACCGTGAGGTCTACGTTCCCTTTCTGGTCAACGAAAGAACCATGCGCGGTACCGGGCAGCTGCCCAAGTTCAAAGAGGATTTGTTCGAGGTTCCGGTGCAGGGCTTCTTCCTCATCCCGACGGCCGAAGTGCCGGTCACCAACCTCGCTCAGGATGCCATTCTCGACGCTGACGAGTTGCCGGCGCGCTATGTCTGCCACAGCCCGTGTTTTCGCAGTGAAGCGGGTTCCTATGGCAAGGATACGCGCGGCATGATCCGCCAGCACCAGTTCGAAAAGGTCGAACTCGTGCAGCTGGTGCGGCCGGCGGACTCGCCTGCTCTCCTCGAAGCCTTGACCGGGCATGCCGAAGCGATCCTGCAGCAGCTCGAGCTGCCCTACCGCGTGATGGCGCTATGCGCCGCCGACCTCGGCTTCTCCGCGGCCAAGACCTACGATCTGGAAGTCTGGCTGCCAGCGCAGGATTGCTATCGGGAGATCTCGTCGTGCAGTAACTTCGAGGATTTCCAGGCGCGCCGGATCAAGGCGCGCTGGCGTAATCCCGAGACCGGCAAGCCGGAGCTGCTACATACCCTGAACGGTTCCGGGCTTGCCGTCGGGCGGACCCTGGTTGCCGTGCTGGAGAACGGCCAGCAGGCCGATGGCAGTGTCGTGGTGCCCACAGCTCTGCGGCCGTACATGGGCGGTTTGGAGCGGCTGAGACCCTGACCAGAATTAAGGAAGCTCTGAAGAAGTGAGCGAGCATGCCCGGGAGCAAGGCGCGCGTCGGTCGAGAAGCGCAGTTTATACTGGATAAATGAGCATCGCAGAGCGACGTGCAACGCCGCCCGCGGGCGGCGCAGCCACTTATTTCAGAGCTTCCTTAAGGAATCTCCGTAGGTTGTCAAAGGACGCGGCGCAATGCTGGCCGTCCAGCGACGGGCTTCCCGTATGTGCCCCGGGAGGCCTCGACTGGCTCAGAGCCGGTTTGTCGTCAGGCAGGCAAGCCGTCAAACCAGCCACATGAGCAGGGCGACGAAACCTGCCACGGCAGCGATCGGGAGCAGGAAGGCGCGCCAGTCGCCGGACTCCGCGGCCGGGCTGTTCTGGACCCTGTGATTGGCGCGCGGCAGGAGCAGAACGATCATCGCACCCAACAAGATGGGTGAGCCGATTTGCTTCCACATGTCCATGCGCTTCTCCGTGAGTGGCAGGTCCTGAGTGCCTACGGCCCTGCAG
>NZ_JBXWZQ010000228.1:0-6592 GCF_059432795.1 Nitrococcus sp.
GAATCAATTGCACTTCCGGTGTGTCATCCGGCCGCTCTTCGCGGCTTACATCCTCCACCGCCTGAGCCGTGTCACGCAGGCGCTGTTCGTATCGATCGCTCAGTGTCAGCCGCGCTCCCTTACGCGCGAACGCCACGGCGATCGCACGGCCAATGCCGTTGCCGGCACCCGTGATAAAAGCCGACTTTCCTGCGATTTGCATCGCTTTTCCTCCCTAGTACTCGAATGCTAGGCCGGTGCCCGGGCAGGACTGCCCTAACGGCGAGCGGCTGCGAAGCGCGGCGGGCGCGACAGACCCCATCGCCTACCCACATGGCTCACTATGCCACAACTGCGCGGAGCCGGACTGCGCTACAGGAAGACGAACGCTACCATAACGTGGTTCACTACAGCGTTTGCCATGATGCCACCCAAACCGATGTTGATTCGAGGGTGCGCTCGACATATCCCCGGTGTGGATCCCATCAGTTGCCAGTGAGATGAGCGCGAATCCGATGGCCACGAGTACCGACTCAAAACAAAAAATTGCTACCTTGGACAATGTTCGATGGGAGGAGCACCGTGAGGGCGATCGCCGTTGCCCGAGGTGCTCGACCGGGTTTCCGCAACCGTGCAGCTGCGGCGGGATGATTCATGCCACGATCGCGCGTATCCCCGGCAACGGCTTTATTCAGCTCACTCGCTGCGAGCGTTGTCGGCAACCGCGAGGATAAGCTCGGTTGTCTGCCACAATCGAAGTCATCGAGACGATGACTCCAGCCACCTTGTCTGTCGCGCGACTCGGTAAATTAGCGGGACACGGCTGGGCCAATCGGTCAGCAAGGGCGCCGAGCGCATGAATGCGAGCATCGACGCGCTGGATCGCCAAACGATCGTCGCCATCGCCCGAGGCGAGGCCGGCATTGCCCTGCCGCTGCCGCCGCGCACCGTCGCCCGCATCGAGCAAGCGCGCCGGCGCCTTGCCGTGCTCGCCGCTGGCGAGGCGCCGGTCTACGGCGTAACCACGGGGCTCGGAGCGTTGGCCACGACCGCAATCGCACCAGCGCAGCGCCGCGAGGTGCAGCATGCGCTGCTGCGCAGCCATGCGGCCGGCGTGGGTCGAACCATCGAGCCGGAAACGGTGCGGGCCATGATGGCGATCCGGGTGAAGACCTTGGCCATGGGCTACTCCGGCGTGCGTTTGCAGCTCGTAGAAGCGCTCATCCGAATGCTCAATGCCGGTGTGCTGCCCGCCGTCCCGGAACACGGCTCGCTGGGAGCGAGCGGCGACCTCGCGCCGCTCGCACACATCGGATTGTGCCTCTGCGGGGAAGGATGGGCCGTGGTCGGCAAGGAGCGTGTCGCCGCGGCGGCCGTACTAAAAGCCAACGGACTCGCCGCCGTTGACCTCGAGGTGAAGGAAGGGCTGTCACTGGTCAACGGCACCGATGGCATGCTGGCAATGCTTATCCTTGGCCTCGAGCGCCTCGGTCAGCTGCTGGATACGGCTGATCTCACGGCGGCGATGAGCATCGAAGCGGGATTCGGCACCGACCGCGTATTCCAGGACGCGCTGCAGCGCCTGCGCCCGCACCCCGGACAGCAGGTGGTGGCGGCGCGCCTGCGCCGGCTCCTACACGGCAGCGCGATACTCGCGCACCATCGCCAATCAGCGCATCTGGTGCAGGACGCCTATTCATTTCGCTGCACGCCGCAAGTGCATGGCGCGGCCCGGGATACGGCCGAGTACGCGGCACAGGTGGCGGAGCGCGAGCTGCTAGCGGTAACCGACAACCCCGTGGTGCTCACGGACGGCCGCGTCGAGAGCAGCGGCAACTTCCACGGCGAGCCCTTGGCCTTCGCGCTGGATTTTCTCGCCATCGCCGCCGCGGAACTCGGCGCGATCGCCGAGCGGCGTATCGACCGCCTGCTGGATCGCCACCGCTCCGAAGGCTTACCGGCTTTCCTTACCCCCGAGCCCGGAACCAACTCGGGACTGATGATCGCGCATGACACCAGTGCCGAGCTGGCCGAGGAAAACCGCCGCCTCGCCAGTCCGGCCAGTGTCGGCACACTGCCGACCTCGGCCATGCCCGAGGACCACAACTCCATGGGCTGGAGCGCGGGGCGCAAGCTGTTTCGCATTTTGGACAACATCACCGCCGTACTGGCGATCGAGGCACTGTGCGCCGCGCAGGCGCTGGACCTCAGAGCGCCGTTGACACCCGGCCCAGCCACGGCGAGCGCGCGCGAACGGCTGCGCCGCGAGGTGCCCTTCCGCTCCCGCGACGCCTTCGCCGCGCAGGATATCGATACCGTCATCGACTTAATCGATCGTGGCGCTCTGATCGAGGCCACGCGGCCACTTCTCGGCTAGGCAGGAGCTATACGGGAATCTCTCGGCAGTGGCCTCGGTAAGCGCGGACCGACGGGCCGGTAGATCCAGGCAGGGATCGGAAACATGGCAGCAGGATCCAAAAAGGTCATTATCGCCGCCCTCATCGGCAACAGCTTGATCGCGGCGACGAAATTTGCCGCGGGCGCTCTCACCGGCAGCTCGGCCATGCTCTCCGAGGGTATTCATTCGGTCGTAGACACCGGCTATCAAGGATTGCTGCTGCTCGGCCTCGCCCGATCGAGGAGACCGGCCAATGCCCAACACCAGTTCGGTCACGGCAAGGAAGTTTACTTCTGGTCCTTCGTCGTGGCGATTCTGCTCTTCGCCCTCGGCGCCGGGATCTCCATTTACGAGGGAGTCGACCACATCCTGGCGCCGCAGCCGATCGTCAACCCCATGGTCAACTACGTCGTGCTTGGCCTCGCCATGATCTTCGAGGCAGGGGCCTGGTACGTGGCCTTTCGCGAATTCAAGCGCGCAAAAGGCAACCTCGGCTATTTCGAGGCCGTGCACAAGGGCAAGGACCCGACGCTGTTCGTCGTGCTCTTCGAGGACTCCGCCGCCACGCTCGGGCTGCTGGTAGCGTTCGCGGGCATTTTCATCGGCCAGCTGACCGGCAACCTCTATTTCGATGGGGCGGCCTCCATCGTCATCGGTTTGATCCTGGGCGGTACGGCGGCGTGGCTCGCTTACGAGACCAAGGGCTTATTGATCGGCGAAAGTGCGGGAGCCGATACGGTGAACGGCATCCGGGAGATCGCGCGCACCACCGCGGGAGTCATTCGCGTGAACGAGGTGCTCACCATGCACATGGGACCGGAGTACATCCTGGTCAATATCAGCGCCACCTTCGCGGATGACATGCCGGCAGCGGAGATCGAGCACAATATCGCCACCATGGATAAGAAAATAAAAAGCGCTTATCCGTTCATCCGGCGGGTTTTCATCGAGGCCGAAGACCGACATCCGCGCGCAACCGCATAGCCTCGGGCACTGCAAACGTATCAGCGTTCACCGTCAACGGCCGCTCGCAGGCCACATCGTGATCCGGACATGTCGACAGTTGATCTCATCACCGAACAACGCATCGCCGAGGCCATCGAGCGCGGCGAGCTATCTGACCTCCCCGGCGCGGGCAAGCCGCTCGCGCTCGACGACGATGCGCTGATTCCCCAGGAGTTGCGCCTCGCCTATCGCGTGCTGAAGAACGCCGGATTCGTGCCGCCCCAAGTCGAGCGGCTGAGCGAGATCCGCGAGCTGGAGCAACTCATCTCGACCCGCGATGACGCCGGGCCGCGCCGGCGCGCCGTGATGCGCCTCAATTTGCTGCGGGCACAGACGCCGGCCGGCCGCCGCCACGGCGATTTGCGGATCGAAGAGCGGTACCTCGAGAAATTTTGCAAACGCCTCGGAGGCGGGTAGCGGCGGCCGCCACGCGAGGGCGCGCTGCGCTGTGGATTCCTCCGAGAGGGAGGCGTTATGCTTTTTACATTCATGGGCCGTCCGGGACCGTAACAACCATGCCGAGGTCCGAGAAAGCGCCTTTGGAGCCGCCCCCTTTCGATTGCATCGCCCTTATCCTGCAGGGCGGAGGCGCGCTCGGCGCCTATCAGGCGGGTGCCTATCAGGCCTTGGCCGAAGGCGGTTTGCATCCCGATTGGCTGGCCGGCATCTCGATCGGCGCGATCAACGCGGCGATCATCGCCGGCAACCGGCCCGGGCAACGGGTCGAGCGGCTGCGTGACTTCTGGCAAACGGTCTCGACGGATCATGGCTGGGCCGATCTCGTCGAGCTAACGGTTCCGTTCGCCCGGGGGAACGCGGCACGCGGCCTGTTCAGCCAGTGGAGCTCGACCCATGCGTTGCTCACCGGGCAGCCGGGCTTTTTCGAGCCGCGCGTGCCTCCTGCGTGGATGCATGCGCCGGGAACCCCCGAGGCAACCAGCTACTACGACACTTCGAAGCTGCGCGCCACGCTCGAGGCACTCGTCGACTTCGACTACCTCAATGCGGGCGAGATCCGCCTCAGCGTCGGCGCGGTCAATGTGCGCACCGGCAACTTCACCTATTTCGACAGCGAACACCGTGAGCTTCGGCCCGAGCACATCATGGCGAGCGGCGCACTTCCGCCGGGCTTTCCCGCCGTCGAAATCGACGGTGAGCGCTATTGGGACGGCGGCCTGGTTTCCAACACGCCGTTGCAGTGGCTGCTCGAGAGTCAGCCGTTCGTCGATACGCTCGCCTTCCAGATCGATCTGTGGAGCGCGCTCGGAACCTTCCCCAACAATCTTGCCGAGGTGGCGGAACGCCAGAAGGATATCCAGTATTCGAGTCGCACGCGACTCAACACCGATCAGTTCCGGAATCGGCAGAACATGCGCCGGGCGGTGGCGGCGCTGCTCGACAAGCTGCCGCCGGAGCTCGCCGACGAGCCCGAGGTAAAGTATCTGCGCGAGCAGGCCAACCACCACGTCTTCAACATCGTTCACCTGATCTATCGGCGAAAGAGCTATGAGAGCCATTTCAAGGATTATGAATTCTCGCGCGTGGCCATGAACGATCACTGGCAGGCCGGGCACAACGACGTGCGACGCGCGCTGCGCCACGCCGACGTGTTGAAACGCCCGCAAGGCCTGAATTGCGTCGTCACCCACGACATCAACAGTGGCCACTACGACTGACGGTGACGCCACCCGCGCTGGGCATGAAAAACCACCGCGATGAGAGGGAACGAGGGATGCGGTTGAAGGACAAGGTCGCGATCATCACGGGCGCGGCCAGCGGCATCGGCAAGGAGATCGCGCAACGCTTTGCGCGTGAGGGCGCGAAGGTGGCAATCGCCGATCTCGATCGCGACGGTGCCGCGCGGGTAGCGCAGGAGCTCGAATCGAGCGGTCTTGAGGCGATCGGCGTCGCGATGGATGTCACCGACGAGGCGCAGGTCGATGCCGCCACCGCCCGTGTGGTGGAGGCGCTCGGCGGTGTCGACATTCTGGTGAGCAACGCCGGCATTCAAATCGTCGATCCGCTCGAGGAGTTCGAATTCGGCCAGTGGAAGAAACTGCTCGCCATTCATCTCGACGGTGCCTTCCTGACCACCCGCGCGGCATTGCGCCAGATGTACCGGCAGCAACGCGGCGGCAGCGTGATTTACATGGGCTCGGTTCACTCCAAGGAGGCTTCGGCGTTGAAGGCGCCCTACGTGACCGCCAAGCACGGCCTGATCGGCCTCGCCAAGGTGGTCGCCAAGGAAGGGGCCAAGCACGGCGTGCGCGCCAACGTGGTTTGTCCGGGTTTCGTACGCACGCCGCTGGTCGACAAGCAGATCCCCGAGCAGGCCAGGGATCTCGGAATTTCCGAGGAGGAAGTCGTCAAAAACGTCATGCTCAAGGAGACCGTGGACGGTGAGTTCACGACCGCGCAGGATGTCGCCGAGGCGACGCTGTTTTTCGCTTCCTTCGAGAGCAATGCGCTCACCGGCCAATCGCTGGTCGTGAGCCACGGCTGGTTCATGCAATAGGCGCCTTTGCCCGGGACAGTTTTCCCGCTTGCGGGCCGCGCAAGCCGCCTCCGGCTTCGGCCTTGGAAAGCGCCAATGCCACGGGAATCGAGATGAGCATTGAAGTCGCACTATCCGCTCTCGCCGATACCGTAGCGCGCTATCGCTTTGCCTACCTCCTCACGGTCGGCGAGCTCGGACCGCCCCATGCGGTGGCGGTGACGCCGCGCGTCGATTCCGGCGTGCTCGAGGTGAGCGGTACCGGCAGGCGCACCCGGGAAAACGTCCAGACCCGGCCGGATGTCACCTTGGTCTGGCCGCCCACCTCGGCGGAGACGTTTTCGCTGATCGTCGACGGGCAGGCCGCAGTACGCGGGGAGGCGCTGCGCATTACGCCGCTGCGCGCCGTGCTGCATCGCCCCGCCCCCTAGTCCCGAACCGCTTGCGGGCCCAATACCGATTGCACCGGTCCCTCGCAGGACGCCGCGCGATTCTTTTTCCGCACCTTCCCCTGCTCCTGCCCCCTCGTTCGGTCGGTTGCCTGCGGCACCTCGGTGTGCGCCCAACCGGTGGGCAATACGCATGCTGCGCCCCGGCCGCTGCAAGGATCGAGAGGCGGTGGATAGCGAATCGCAAGGAACTCCAGGCGGTGGCGTTTATCTACAGAAGTACGCGGTACCGCGACGCTCAAATCTTGTCTTTTCGAATGAGCTTAG
>NZ_JBXWZQ010000229.1:0-2522 GCF_059432795.1 Nitrococcus sp.
CCTCACCCGGACCCTCGAACTCGATATGGTTGTAGTCGTTGTAACCGGCACGAACGCTGATACTGCGCAGTCCGGCGGCTGGCTTGTCGAGGCGGCCGGCCAAATCGAAGCGATCCTGCGTCTGGTCAATAAAAACATCTTCGTGGCCATGGTCGTCGCCATCCTCATCGCCGTGGCCGTGGTCATCTTCCTCAGCATTTGGGATCCCATAAGTCGTGTCGTAGCGGCCGTAGGATATGCCGACAAAACCGCGCTCACCGGTCCAGGAAGTGCCGAAGTTGGCGTCGCGGGTCTCGACGAAGCTGTTGTTCACCGTGCCATTCCCGGCCTGGTAGTCATCGGTATCGCGGACTAGGCCATCGAAATGCAGAGCGAGTCGATCGGATCCGCCACGCACGCGCACACCGGCCAGCTTGCCGTTGTTGGCAGACTCGTACTGGGTGCGCAGATTGGCCTCGAATTCCGGTACGTACTCGGGGATCCGACCGGTCATGACATTGACCAGACCGCCGGAGAGGCCGCTCCCATACAGCAGCGTTGCCGGGCCGCGCATGATCTCGATCTGCTCGGCCTGGAACGGCTCGACCGTCGTTTGATGGTCGGGGCTGATGGTCGAGACATCGAGCGTACCGATGCCGTCGCGCATCACGCGCAGGCGCGGACCGCCGAGCCCGCGGATCACCGGCCGGCTCGCACCGGCGCCGAATTGCGTGCCGGTCACCCCGGGCTCACGGTTCAGGGTTTCGCCGAGGGTATTGGCCTGCTGGCGTTCAAGCTCCTCGCCCGAGAGAATACTCACTGGCTGAGCCGTGTGTTCAAGACTTTGTGAGCCCGGTGGCCGCGCAGTAATCTTCAGTGCCTCTAGCGTGACAGGAGCCGGGCTGTCCTGCGTCTCCTGTGCCAGCGTGACAACAGGTGTCAGCGTCGCCAGCAGCATACAAGCGGTGTAGCGGTGCATGATTCGAGTCTCCCCAATACGGCAATTGAGCGACCCGCACGGAGCCGCCGGGGTCAATGCTTAGGGGCGACCTCAAGATGTGTATTGCCAGCGTCGTCATCGAAGCGGAAGCCGGGATTCATCTCGCGTAAGGAGACAAAACGCTTCCGGCCAGCGCCGCAACGACGATAGTCGCAGTGCCCCTTAGCCCTTGAAACGGAATGCGCGGGGGGAGAAAGGCGGTGGCCCGCGAATCGGCGGACCCAGCCGTGGCTCCAGCTCGACGAAGGCCGAAAGCCTGGCGAGCCCATGCGGCTGCCGAGTGCACGGAACGTCAAGCTGGAAAGGGATGGAGGGAAGCTGAGCGGCAAAGGAATGCGAGATTTGCGCAATCTCGCAGTGATCGTGGCCGGCGCTGGATAGGTGTACGCCACCGTGCAGAGCAAGGATGAGTTGGGCGAGCAGGGTCAGCGCCGCCAAGCTTATGGCGATGCTGCGCCGGTGGCCCCATAGTCTAGGCAATATCTTGCTCACGGGCAGTGCTCTAGGTATCTCTTATCTACTGCCTGACGGTGTAAGCGCGGATAGTAATTCGGGCAGGACTTTTGTGTAAAGGCCGTATGGCCCGACTGTACGCCGAGCAATCCGAATGAGAGTCACAAAGCTTGGGAAGCTTGCCGAGAAACGTGCTCGGTAAGTCGCTTCAGATCGCTCGCCACAGCACGTTTTCGATTCGCCCGCACGCATGCTCAGCAACGCTCACTGCGAAGCCTCTGATACCGCGGCTAATGTATCCATCAGGGCGATACGCCAGTGCGGGGCGGTCAGGCCCAGCGCGTGCCACGTGGCGGTTTTGTCGAGGACGCTGAACGGCGGCCGGCGCGCGGGAGTCGGATAGGCGGTACTCGGCACCGGCAGCACGGCCGCGCAGCGATCCAGCAGACCCAACGGCAATGCCGTTTGCTGTATCGCCACCGCGAAGTCATACCAGCTCGCGACCCCGGCATCCGTCCAGTGGTGCAGGCCGCTGAGGCGCACCTCGATGGCGCGCCAGATACACCCGGCGAGACCCGTCACGGCGGTGGGCGTGCCGATCTGGTCGTCCACCACGTGCAGCGCCTCACGCGTGCGCATGAGCCGCAGCATGCTGTGGACGAAATTGGCGCCGGTCTCGGCATAGAGCCAGGCGGTGCGCAACACCAGCGCATCGGGCTTGCAGCTTCGCACCGCCTGCTCTCCGGCGAGCTTGCTCGCACCGTAGGCGTTCAGCGGATTCGGCTCACTCTCGGCGGCGTACGGACGACCCTGCTTCCCGTCGAAGACGAAATCGGTGGAAAGATGCACCAGGCGACAGCCTAGCTCGCGGGCGGCGCGGGCCACGTGCTCCGCGCCCGTGGCATTGACCGCATAGGCGGCCTCCGGCTCGCTTTCCGCCTTGTCAACAGCGGTGTAAGCGGCCGCATTGACGATGACCTCCGGCGCCATCGCGAGCATCCGTGGCACACTCTCAGGCCGTGCGATATCAAGCTCCCCGCGCAGCGGCGCCAGCAGCCGCGCTCCATGGGGGGCCTGGCGCACCAGTGCC
>NZ_JBXWZQ010000230.1:0-6244 GCF_059432795.1 Nitrococcus sp.
ATCCCCTGGCGCGATCTGCCGGAGCCCGATCGGCGGTGGGTGCTCGAGGGCGAGAACGACGGCGCGAGTTCCTGGTACGGCGTCAAGGGGTACTTTGCGTGGTTGGAGTCGAAGAGTTACAAAATGCATGTCCGGGTGCTGCTATCGAAGTATCGCAGCTACGATCTCTGCCCCGTCTGCCGGGGGGCTCGGCTCAAGCCGCAGGCACTGCTCTGGCGTCTGGGCAGTCGCGGCGACGCCGACGCGGTGCTCGACCCTGAGGCCCGCTTCCACCCGCCGGGCGCCTCCCTCGCGCCGCAGCGCCTCACCCGTTTGCCGGGGCTCAACATCCACGATGTCATGCGGCTGCCGATCGCGAGCGCGGCGCGGCTTTTTCAAGACATCGAGCTGCCGCCCCCGATGGACGAGGCGACGCAGCTGCTGGTGGAGGGGATTGGCACGCGGTTGCAATACCTCACCGAGGTGGGGTTGGGCTATCTCACCCTCGACCGCCAATCGCGCACCCTCTCAGGCGGCGAGGTCCAGCGAATCAATCTCACGACGGCGCTCGGCACATCGCTCGTCAACACGCTGTTCGTGCTCGACGAGCCCAGCATCGGCCTGCATCCGCGGGACATACAGCGCATCGTCGCGGTTATGCAACGGCTGCGCGATGCCGGCAACTCGCTGCTGGTCGTCGAGCACGATCCGCAGATCATGCGCGCGGCCGACCGGATTCTCGATATCGGCCCCGGACCCGGCGAGGCCGGCGGCGAGGTCGTTTTCTTCGGCCCACCGGCGGAGCTGACGGGCGCACGCGGCTCGCTCACGGCCGACTACCTGCTCGGGCGACGCACCGTCGGCTCACCCGAGACAGCGCGAGGCCGCGGCGCCGCCGAGCTTTGGCTGGAAATCCGCGGCGCGGCCGAAAACAACCTCAAGAACCTCGACGTGCGTGTGCCGCTGCAGCGCCTCACGGTGCTCACGGGAGTCTCCGGATCGGGCAAGTCCACGCTGATGGAAGAGGTGCTGTACAGGGCCCTTTGCCAACGACACGGCCGGGGAACGGCCCGGCCCGGAAGTTTCACGGCGCTCCGCGGTGCCGAGCACATCGACGATGTGATCCTGGTGGATCAAGCGCCCATCGGCAAAACAACGCGCTCCAACCCCGCCAGCTACGTGGGCGCCTTCGCCGCCATACGCAAGGCGTTCGCCGCCGAACCCCTGGCGCGGGAGCGCGGCTATCGACCCGGAACTTTCAGCTTCAACAGCGGGATCGGGCGCTGCCCGGGTTGTGGCGGCAACGGCTACGAGCACGTGGAGATGCAGTTCCTCAGCGACGTCTATTTGCGCTGCCCGGATTGCGACGGCCGCCGATATCGCGACGAGGTGCTGGAGGTCAGGCTTGCTCCGGCGGCCGGCTCGCCGGTGGCGGCGAAATCCGTAGCCGACGTGTTGGCAATGACCGTCACGCAGGCGGTCGCCTTTTTCGCCGACTATCCGGAGATCACCGCCGCGCTGTCGCCTCTGGAGGCCGTCGGTCTGGGCTACCTCCGCCTCGGCCAACCGGTCCCGACGCTCTCCGGCGGCGAGGCGCAGCGCCTCAAACTGGCCGGCCATCTCACGGGCGCCTCGCGGCGCCAAGCTCGAAACCGCCGGCTGCTGTTCCTCTTCGATGAGCCGACCACGGGCTTGCACTTCGAGGATATCGCCACACTGCTGCAGGCCTTCGAGCGCCTGCTGCAGGCCGGGCATTCCCTGCTCGTCATCGAGCACAACCTCGATGTCATCGCGGCGGCCGACTGGATCATCGATCTGGGACCGGAAGGCGGCGACCGGGGCGGCGAACTCGTCTGCACCGGCACCCCGGCGCAAGTCATGGCCGTCACGGCGAGTCATACCGCTCGCGCGCTCGCGGCTCATGCCAAGGCGCTTGCGCCCATCGCGTCCCCGACGAGCGCTGAGAGCAGCGCGCCCGGCGCGTCCCCGCCCGTTGCCGAATGCGAGGCTGAAATCCATGTCCATCACGCCCGCGAGCACAATCTGAAGAATATCGACGCCAGGATACCGCGCGAGCGGCTCACGGTGATCACCGGCATCTCCGGCTCCGGTAAAAGCACGCTGGCTTTCGACATTTTGTATACGGAAGGCCAGCGCCGTTACCTCGAATCTCTCAACGCCTACGCGCGGCAGTTCGTCCAGCCCGCCGCCCGACCGGAGGTGGACGCCGTCTTCGGCATCCCGCCCACGGTCGCAATCGAACAACGTACCAGCCGCGGCGGGCGCCGCAGCACCGTCGCCACCCAAACCGAGATCTATCACCTGCTGCGCCTGCTCTTCGTCAAGCTGGCGATACAGTACTGCCCGGACTGCGAGCTGCCGATCGAAGCGCAAAGCGTGGATGCCATCAGCGCGCGGCTGCTGCGCGAGCATCGCTGTCGAGCGGCGTGCCTGCTCGCACCGCTGGTGGTCGCCCGCAAAGGCTATTACACGGATTTGGCGAAGTGGGCCGCGGGCAAGGGGTTCGAGCAGCTGCGCGTGGATCGCGCGATGCTGTCCACGGCTGACTGGCCGCGCTTGGACCGCTACCGTGAGCACGATATCGATCTGCCCGTCGCCGAGCTCACGCTTGCGCCGGAGAACGAAGCCCGGCTGCGCGAGCAGCTGCAGCGGGCGATCGGCTTCGGCAAGGGCCGTGTCAAAGTCGACCTCGGCCACTCCGGCGAGGCATTGTTCTCCGTTCAGCGCGCCTGTCCGAGCTGTAGCCGCAGCTTTGCGGAGCCCGACCCGCGGCATCTCTCGTTCAATTCCAAGCACGGCTGGTGTCCCGGCTGTTATGGTCTCGGCGTCGTGCTGCCCGGGTTCGATGCCTTGCAAACGGGCGAGGAAGCCGAGTGGCTGGTCGAGGACGCCGAGACCGAACCGCGGACCTGCCCGGACTGCCAGGGCCGTCGCTTACGACCGGAAGCCCTCGCCATGCGGTTTCAGGGTCGAAACATCGCCGCCTACACCGCATTGTCCGTGGACGCCGCCGCGGATACCTTCGAGCGTCTCGAGCTGGACGCCCGGGCAAGCGAAATCGCCCGCGACCTGCTTCCCGAGCTGCGCCATCGCCTTACCTTCCTGCGTGAGGTGGGACTGGGTTATCTCACTTTGGACCGCGCCGCACCGACGTTGTCCGGCGGGGAGGCGCAACGGATCCGCCTCGCCGCCCAGCTCGGCTCCAATCTCCACGGTGTCTGCTATATCCTCGACGAGCCCACCATCGGGTTGCATCCGCGGGATAATCGCATGCTGCTCGACAGCCTCCAGCGGCTCAGGGACAAGGGCAACACCATCGTCATCGTCGAACACGATGAAGAGACCATCCGCCGCGCCGAGCATGTGATCGACCTCGGACCGGGGGCGGGCATCCACGGCGGACATGTGGTGGCGAGCGGCTCGTGGAGCGAATTGGCGCAGCATCCGGACTCCATCACCGGGCGCATGCTCGCCGAGCCCCTGCGCCATCCCCTGCTCCCCGAGCCCCGCCACCGCCCGAGCGCCGACCGGGTCATCGAGCTCTTTGGCGTCAACCGGCACAACCTCAAGGGTATCGACGTGCGCCTGCCTTTGGGACGGCTGGTAGGTATCAGCGGCGTCTCCGGCTCGGGCAAAAGCACGCTGGTCGGCAATGTCCTGCATGCCAACCTACGACGGCTGGTGAGCGCTAAGCGCAGCCCTTCTCGCCCGCCCTTGCGCGGCTGCGAGGACATTGTCGGCTGGCAGCCGCTCAAGCGCGTGCTAAAGGTCGATCAGAGCCCCATTGGCAAGACGCCACGCTCCTGCCCGGCCACCTATGTCGGCTTCTGGGACGAGGTTCGCCGGCTGTTCGCGCAGACCGAAGAGGCGCGCATCCGCGGCCACGGCCCAGGGCGCTTCTCCTTCAACACCAAGGACGGACGATGCCCGGCCTGCGAGGGCCAGGGTCTGCAACGTATTGCGATGAGCTTCCTTCCGGACGTCACGTTACGCTGCGAGGTGTGCGACGGGCTGCGCTTCACGCCGGAGACGTTGGCCGTGCGCTATCGCGGCAAATCCATCGGCGATGTTCTTGGCATGAGCGTCACCGAGGCCGCCGAATACTTCCGTGTTCATCCCAGAATCCAGCACACCCTGCGCTTGCTCGAGGATACGGGCCTAGGCTATTTGACCCTGGGCCAGCCGAGCCCGACGCTCTCCGGCGGCGAGGCGCAACGCCTCAAGCTCGTCACCGAACTCGCCAAGGCCCGTCCCGACAACAGCCGGCGCCGGCCGCCGCATACGTTCTATCTCCTGGATGAGCCCACGGTGGGCCTGCACATGGCCGATGTGGAAAAACTCATTCACGTATTGCACCGTTTGGTGGCCGCGGGCAATACCGTGGTCGTCATCGAGCACAATCTGGACGTGCTGGCCGAGGTCGATTGGCTCATCGACCTGGGTCCCGAGGGCGGCCAAGGCGGCGGCAAGGTAGTGGCGCAAGGCACACCGCAGGCGGTTGCCCAAGCAGGGGAAGGCTCCGTTACCGGGAGTCTCCTCGCCGTTTTTCGGGCTGCACGGGGAATGAACGGCACGCAACGCCCGCCGCCGGATGCCGTTTCCACCCGACCGCCGGCGGATTTTTAGCCCCACGCGTCCTCGCCGGACCAAAGCCGCGCGTGCGCATCGCGCCGTTGTGGACTTCATCCCATGGGTCAACTACACTACTTTCAGCTTAGATTCAGCCGTCCGAGCTGCCAGTGTAGCGCATGGCTATTTTAGATATTTGTTGATTGCAGGAACAGAAGGAGCGAGACATGGGCTGCTTCAATTCAGTTGTCGTCGATGCCCCGGTAAACAGGGTCTGGGGCGCGCTACGGAATTTCCACGACATGTCCTGGGCGGCAGACGAGGTCGAGTGTGAACCGACGGGCGCGTACGCTGGCAACCAGATCGGCGCCAAGCGCATCATTAACGGGACCTTCTACGAGACGTTGATCGGCCTGGACGACCAGGCGAGGGTCATGCGCTACCGTATCGATGTCGGTACCGACTCCGCCTCGAAGGACAACGTCCAGGAATTCATCGGTGAAATCCGGGCCGTACCGATCACCGAAGACAACACCACGCTCGTGGTTTGGGCGACGAGTTGGGAACCCAGCACAGGAGCGGTCGCGGAACCCGGCGACGCGGTCTATCAGTCGATGCTGGCCGAGTTGCAGCGCTCGTTCGACTGACGCGCTGGTTTTTCATTCACCGACGCTACACCAAAAGCAGGCAACCCTCGCCGGCAAGCGAGGGTTGCACTGTGTGGCCGAGGGTCATGCAAGCTTACCGCCGCGTATCCCTCGCTCGGCCGGCGACCTCCGAACCATGTCTCAGCTGCCCTGCTTGCGCTTGAACTCCGCCAGGCGTCGGCGATCGCGCTTATCCGGGCGATGATCCAGTTGCGGCATTGCCGCCGCGGCAACGCGTTGCTGTTCTCTCACGCGCTCGCGGCGCGCGATGCTCGACTCGAGTTCGCGATAGAGCTTCTGAGCCTCTACGGCGGGGCCGCGCTGCTCGGCAAGCGCCTGAACAGTCACTACGAATTCATACGAGCCCTTGGATATACGCACCTCGCAACCGGGACGCAGCTCTTTCGCCGGTTTCGCCCGCACACCGTTCACGCTGACTTTGCCGCCTTTGATGGCATCAGCGGCTAGCCGGCGCGTCTTGAAAAACCGCGCTGCCCAGAGCCACCGGTCAACTCGGACGGATTCGCGATTGGCATCGGACATACGATTCTCACCTCGGACTTGCACGCACGCACGGCGCCTGGAAACGGCGATCCGACCACGAATCACGGCGCCGATTTCGGCAGCCAATAAAAGCCTACACCAACGGCGCCCGGCGACCTAACCGCAATACCCGGAGACGACGTCACCTCGAAGAGCACGGGCCGGGCCCGGCTGGCCCGCGGCGCCCGGGAACCGCTCGAACGGCTCACACGCGCATCGCCCGATCCGCAATCAGCCGCATGGCGGCGGCGAGCGCGTCCGGCCCGTTGGCTTTCTATAACGAATATGCATCAGATGACCAAGCGATTCGAAGTCGACTACCGCCTTACCCTGTCGCCCGGCGAATCAGCGGAAGCCAAGGCAAGAGACATCTCACTGGAGCAGACAGCAGAGTTGCCGCAAGCGCTCGTGCCCAATGGCGTGCCGCAACAGATGCTCGGTTGTGTCGAGTCGATTACAGCCACCGGGCGACGGGGGTACCTGGC
>NZ_JBXWZQ010000231.1:0-5574 GCF_059432795.1 Nitrococcus sp.
GCCCGCAGTCGGCGGCTGCGGATCCCTCTGGGTGAGGGAGAGCGAGCCGCCGTGCTCCGGGCCAAGATCGCCAACCGCAAACACGAGTACGGAGAGCCCCGATGAGCATCGGCCAGCTGAGAACGGACACGCTTTGTGCCCCCGACAAGGAGAAGGCGCAAGTGCTGGATGCGCTGCAGAACCTGGGCTGTCTACACTTGTTGCCCCTGCGCCATGCCGAAGAGACGGGCGAAGCGGGTGAGGATACGGAGGTGGAGCAGGCGCGCAAGGCGCTTAAATACCTTGAGGATTTCCCGCTGCGCCGCCATCAGGCGCAGCCGGACGAGACGTTCGATTGGGCCACGGTGATCAACCGGACACTTGATAACCAGCACCGCACGCGCCAGCTTTCCGACCGTCGTGACTTTCTGCAAAAGCGCATCCGCGAGCTCGAGCCCTGGGGCGAATTTCGTTTCCCTTCGGACGGGGCTCCCGCCGGATACCGCCTGTGGTTCTACCTTGTTCCCCATTATCGGCTCAGAGACGTCCGGGACTCGGGGCTGATCTGGTCCATCGTCCATCGGGACAGCCGGTACAGCTACGTCGTCGTGGCAGCCCAAGAGGAGCCGCCAGAGGACGCCCTCCCGGTGCCGCGCACGCACACCGGTGCGTTGCCGTTGTCCGCGGTTCGCCGGCGCCTGGCCCGCATTGAGGTGGAGCTTGAGGAGCTCGAAGCCGAGCGTTGGACGCTAACCCGCTGGATCGAGTTCATTCAGCGCAATTTGGCCCGCGCGGCCGACCGGTCCGCGGCGCGTTGGGCCCGGGCCATTACGCTGGATCGTGAGGGGGTGTTCGCAGTCCAGGGCTGGGTGCCAGTCGATGCCGTGGCCTCCCTGAGGAGACTGGCGCAGGCGCACGCAGTGGCGCTCGAGGTCGACGCCCCGAGTCCCGACGACACGCCGCCCACCTTGCTGCACAACCGCGAGCTGACCGGTGGTGGTGAGGAAGTGGTGGAGTTTTACCAGGTCCCGGGCTACAGGAACTGGGATCCCTCGCCGGTGATGTTTTTTTCGTTTGCGCTATTTTTCGCCATGATTCTATCCGATGCGGGATACGCCCTCCTCCTTGGGGCGGTCCTCTGGTTTACCCGCACGCGCCTGACGAGCGCTCGTAGTGGACACCGCATCTACATCATGGGACAGGCCATCGTGGCCGCCTCTGTGGTCTACGGCGTGCTGGTGGGTAATTATTTCGGTTGCACCGCGCCGCCCGGGTCCGTTCTCGGCGCCATGCATAGGCTCGACGTTAACGACTTCGAGACCATGATGAGGCTCTCTATAGTCATTGGAGCCACTCACTTGGTGGTAGCGAATGCCGCGACGGCATTCCATCGGCGCTGGCACGCGACAATGCTCGCCCCGCTTGGCTGGGTTGCCATCGTAATGGGCGGGCTTGTGCTTGGATACGGCTACGATGCCGGTTATTGGCCCATCGGCGTGGGCGCCCTCGCGGTGCTCGGCTTCGCGAGCGACCGGGCCCTGGGTGGCCCGAAGGATGCTCTTCTGCGCCTCGGTGCCGGCATGCTTGCATTGACTGGGCTGACCAAGGCGTTCGGGGACGTGCTGAGCTATCTGCGGCTTTTTGCCTTGGGGCTTGCCAGCGCCTCCCTCGCCGTCACCTTCAATGACCTGGCGGTTTCCGCGCGTGAGGCCCTGCCCGGCGTGGGCCTGGCCGCGTTCCTGCTGATCCTGGTGCTGGGTCACGGGCTCAATCTCGTCCTGGCCGTGGTCAGCGGCGTGGTTCATGGCCTGCGTCTCAACCTGATCGAGTTCTATCACTGGGGTGTACCGGAGGGAGGCTATCCCTTCCAGCCTTTTGAGAAGAAGGAGAGGAAACGGTGGACAACCTGATCATTGCGCTGGGCTGGGCGGGGCTGTACGGCCCCATGGCGCTGGGGGCGATCGGCAGTATCATCGGCTGCGCCATCGCAGGTCAGGCCGCCTGCGGAGCGCTGCTCGAGACGGAGAGCGGCCACGGCCGTTATATCGGGCTTTCTGCCATGCCTTCTTCGCAGACCATCTACGGCATTGTTGTGATGTTCGCGCTGCAGCGTCCGGTGACTGTGGCGTCGGCGCCGGGGCTCGCGGCGGTGGGTCTGCTGGCGGGGACCGCTTTGCTGTGGAGCGCTGTGCGGCAGGGGGAATGCGTGGCCTCGGCCATCAACACGGCCAAGGCGAAGCCGGAGGTGTTGGGGTTGTCCATTGCGCCTGCGGCGATCGTAGAGGGCTTCGGCGTTTTCGCCTTCATCTTCGCGCTGGTGATCAGCGCCGGCATTCCCCGCTAACTCGCCGAGAGAGCACGCCATGGCAGAGGAGAACAAGACCGATACCGAGGCCACCCCGTCTTCGGGGGTTGAAGCCCTGATCGATCGACTGGTCCAGGATGGAGTCGAGGAGGGCCGGGCGCGGGCCCAGGAGCTTATTCAGTCCGCCGAGCGGCGAGCGGACTGGCTTCTAAAACAGGCTCGGGAAGAGGCGGAGTGGATTCGGACCCGGGCTCGGGAGGACGCCGAGCGGCTGCGACGCTCCACCGAAGAGGCGCTGCACGTCGCGGCGCGGGACACCGTGCTGGAGCTCAACGACACCCTGGTGCGCGGATTTACCGAGCAGCTGCGGCGCCTGATCGCCAGCGAGCTCGACGTTGAGGCGTTTTTACGCCAGCTGATTCTGGAGGTCGCGGGGCGGGCGCGGGAACAAGGTGGGCTGGACAAAAAAGAGCGCGTTGAGGTGGTTCTTCCCACCGACGTCGTTGGCTTGGAAGATCTGCGCCGCGATCCCGAGGTGCTGCGTGCCGGCACTTTGACCTATTTCGCCGCCGCGCTCGGCCGGGAGCGACTGCGCGAGGGTGTCGTCTTTAGCGCAGGGGAGCCGGGCATGCGGGGCATCCGCATCCGTCTGGCGGAGCAGGATGTGGAGATTGACCTGACGGAAGAGGCGGTAACGGAGCTTTTGCTCCAGCATCTGCGGCCCCGGTTCCGTGCTCTGCTGGAAGGGGTGGTGCGGTAGCGGCCATGGCGCGGCCCGTTCGCTACTATATGTTGATGAGCAGTCTGCCGGCGCTGCCGCCGTTGTTCCACGCGAAGCAGCTTCCCATTTCGCGACTGCGCCTGGAGCAGCGGCTCGGGCTGCTAGAGGGCGCCGACGCGGCGGCGCTTGACCGGATAGAGAAGCTGCTTTCCTGGCAGCGTTTGTCTCTGGACGTGCCGGATGCGAGTCTGGTGGAGCAAGCGGCAGTGGTATTGCCGCGGCTGCAGAATCCGGCCGTGCGCGCTATTGTTCAGGAACGCTTGGAGCTGCGCACGGCCGTCGCTGCACTGCGGCGACGCCAGCGCGGCGGTCCAGCGCCTAGGCAAGGCGAGCCGTGGGGGCACGGGCGCTGGGTGGACCACATCCGCCGCCACTGGCGGGAGCGTACTTTTCAGCTCGAGCCGATCTTTCCCTGGCTGGGTGAAGCGGAGCGGCTGATGCGGGCGGGTGGGCCAGCGGAGCTGGAGCGGCTGCTCATGGACATCGTCTGGACGCGGCTGACTCGGGCCGTGGCAGGTCACTACTTTGACCTCCTTGCGGTGACGGTCTACGTGCTCAAGTGGGATCTGCTGGAGCGGCGCTTGGCCTATGATGGCGCCGCCGCACTGGAGCGTTTCGATAGCCTGACGCGCGAGGGGCTGGGAGAGTTCGACCGGCTGTTCGAACCGTCAGGCTGAAAGGGCGGGAGCTGTCTTTTTGGCCGATCAAGCACGCAGAGAGTCGTCGGGACCGCCGTCAGTGCGCGTGGTCGCGGTCCAGGATGATTTGGTGACCATAGCGGCCGATTCGGGTTCCGAGGGCCACGTCCCCCTGATGAAAAACGAGGTGGTCACGGTCTGCCCCGCGGAGCGCGGTCACGGCGAGCGGCCTATGGAGCTGATGGGTGAGGTGATGCGCGTGCGGGGGCGCTTCGCCGACGTCCAGGTGTTCGAGAGCACGGCCGGTGTGGCGGTTGGTGACCCGGTGCGCCAAACCGGTGCCATGCTCTCAGTAGAGCTCGGTCCCGGCTTGCTCGGGCAAGTCTTTGACGGTCTGCAGAATCCACTGGAAGAGGTCGCGGGGCGCTTTGGCTACTTTCTCCCGCGAGGTTTCGATTTTCCGGCCCTGGATCGCAAGCACCAGTGGGCGTTCACGCCAGCCGTACGCATTGGCTCGAAGCTGGGGCCGGGCGATACCGTCGGGCATGTTCAGGAAGGGCGATTGCAGCACAAGATCATGCTCCCCTTCCATGGCTCGGGGGAGGTGGAGATTACCTGGATTCAGGAGGGCAGCTTCAGCGTCGACGTGGGTGTTGCCCGTTATCGGGACGGCGAGGGCCATGAGCGGGCGCTCACCCTGGCCCAGCGCTGGCCGGTGCGCCGGGCGCTGCCGGCGCAGCTGCTGCGGCGTCACCGCTGCGAGCGGCTCTACCCAAACGAGCCCATGATCACGGGGCTGCGTATCATCGATACCTTCTTCCCGGTAGCACGCGGCGGCACGGCCTGCATCCCGGGGCCGTTCGGGGCCGGCAAAACAGTGCTGCAGAATCTGATCTCGCGCTATGCCGACGTCGATCTGGTGGTCGTCGTGGCGTGCGGAGAGCGGGCGGGCGAGGTCGTGGAGACGATTACTACGTTTCCCACGCTCGCCGACCCCCGCACCGGCGGTCGACTGATGGATCGCACCATTATTATCTGTAATACGTCCTCCATGCCGGTGGCGGCCCGCGAGGCGTCCATTTATACGGGAATTACCCTGGGCGAGTATTACCGTCAGATGGGCCACGATGTGCTGATGATCGCGGACTCTACTTCGCGTTGGGCGCAGGCTATGCGTGAGACCTCCGGACGGATGGAGGAGATCCCGGGCGAGGAGGCCTACCCAGCGTACCTGGACTCGGCCGTGCGTGGCATCTATGAGCGTGCCGGCTCGCTGCGCACCAACGACGGCAGCGTTGGCAGCCTGACTATCATCGGCACGGTCTCGCCGGCCGGCGGCAACTTCGAGGAGCCGGTGACTCAGGCCACCCTGAGCACCGTCAAGACATTTCTCGGCCTAAGCGCGGATCGCGCCTATAAGCGTTTCTACCCGGCCGTCGACCCCTTGCTTTCGTGGTCTCGCTACCGCGAGGATCTGGCGGGCTGGTACCGCGAGCACGTCCATGCCGCCTGGAACGAGCGGGTGCGGGTGCTGCTTGCCTTGCTCCGGGACGGCGACGAGGTGCTGCGGATGATGCAGGTTACCGGCGAGGAAGGGATCAGCCTGGCTGACTTCGTTGGTTACCTGAAGGCCACCTTCGTCGACGCCGTCTACCTGCAGCAGGACACCTTCGACCCCGTCGACGTTACCACGCCGTTACGCCGGCAGCTCGAATCCCTGGCGCGGGTGCACGATGTCGTGAGTCGGGACTACGAGTTTGCCGACAAGGACGCGGCGCGGCAGTTCTTTACGCGGCTTACGGGGCTATTCAAGAACCTGAACTATGCCGAAGAGGAATCGCCACAGTTCCGTGACTACCGCGTGAGAATCG
>NZ_JBXWZQ010000232.1:0-5292 GCF_059432795.1 Nitrococcus sp.
CATCGCACTTGCGAAGACGACGAAAACCGCCGACATCCGGCCACGCATGATGAAGTCGGCGAAACGCCTCACGGCCACGCTCGGGTGGCAGGCTGATCAGTGGCGGTCAGTGTAGGGCAGCACGGCCAGAGAGCGCGCGCGCTTGATGGCACTGGCACGTTGGCGTTGAGACTTGGCACGCGTTCCAGTGAGCCGGCTGGGCACGATCTTGCCGGTTTCTGTAATGTAGTTCTTGAGCGTGTTGAGATCCTTGTAATCGATCTCCTTGACACCCTCGGCCGTAAATCGACAGTACTTTCTGCGACGGAAAAAACGAGCCATAGCCTACACCTTTTCTGGTTCCTCTACGGCGCCAACCGCTCGACCTGGCTGGCGCTGATAATCAACGGATACTCTCCGCCTCGTTGACGGGAGCGAATGAGAAAGCCGACCACCCGCAACCCCGAGCCGCAGGGTATTGCGGGGATCGATTCCGCCAAGGGCCGCCCTGTCGCTCGCACACCGATCCGCAGGCGAACCCGCCGCAGGGCACCGGCCTCGGCCTGCTCGGAGACGTGCTCGAGCAGGAAACGGGCGATCGGAATGCCCGCCGGTGAATAGCGAAGCTGCGCGGGTGCGGCTAAAATCCCGGTGAGCATCACCGTGTTGACGCGGCTATCCAACGGGGCCAATGGCATGCTCGGCGCTAGCCTCGGTAGCAGAGTTGCCGAGACTACCCTCAGACCTCGGCGGCTTCTTCCTGCTCGCTTTCCGTCTCGGTGTTTCCGAACCTGTCACTTCGGCCCGAACGATCCGCACGAGCACCCTTCTCCTCGTCCTGGCTCTTCGCCAACGGCGAGGGTTCGGTGACCGCCTCTTGGCGCGACAAAACCATATGCCGAATGACCGCATCGTTGAAGCGGAACATGGAAACGAGCTCTTCCATATCCTCAGCTCGACACTCCACGTTCATCAAGATGTAATGCGCCTTGATCAGCTTTTTGATCGGGTAGGCAAGCTGACGGCGTCCCCAGTCCTCCAAACGGTGGACGTGGCCGGCGTTACCCTCGATCAAAGCCCGGTAACGCTCGACCATGGCGGAAACCTGGTCGCTTTGGTCCGGATGAACCAGAAACACAACTTCATAATGTCGCATGCTGACTCCTTTCGGGTGATCAGACCACTGCGTGGCCGGAAAAGCCGCCCGCACGGTTGCGGCCGGCAAGGAGAACCATTGCCCATCGACTGGGTGAAAACCCGAGCAACGAACAATAAGCGGGGGAGTTTACTCCGCCGACGGGGAGACGGTAAAGCGGTATCGGCGCTGACGCATGGCCTCATAGAGCACGATACCCGTAGCGACCGAGACGTTGAGCGTACCGGTCGGCCCCAGGGTGGGGATGCGGATCAATCGATCACAGCACTCTCGCGTAAGCCGACGCAAACCGGTGCCCTCTGCTCCCATGACCAAGGCCAAGGGACCGCTGAGATCCGTCTCATAGAGTCTGGCATCGGCCTGCTCGGCGGTCCCGGTCACCCACAAGCCGGCACCGCGCAACCGGCGCAGGGTGCGCGCCAGATTGGTCACCTGGAAGAGAGGAACGTGCTGCGCGGCACCTGCGGCGGCTTTGTAAACCACCGGAGTCAAGCCTACCGCACGATCACGCGGGGTGATCACGCCGTGAACACCGGCACCGTCGGCTGTGCGTAGGCAAGCGCCCAAATTATGGGGGTCCTGTACTTGATCGAGCACCAGTAACAAGGCGTCCTCGCCGAGACCGCTGAGCAACGCCTCCAGTTCATGCTCGTCGCGCGGCGGTAAGCCGCTGTAGCGGATCGCCACGCCTTGATGAGGCTGCCCGCTCGTCAGCCGATCCAATAGCCGGCGCTCGACCACATGCAGCGGACAGTCGAGCGCTTCCAGTTGGCGACGCAGCGCCTGCCCCCGCCGGCCGAGAGTGCGCCGATCAAACCAAGCCTCGATCACGTGCGCGGGATCGTAACGTACCGCAGCCCGCACGCTGTGCAGACCATGAATGATGTGACTCTGCGTCATCGTCGTGGGGAAGGCTGCTTCTTTGCGTTCGCTCGCCGCCGCTTGGCCTTTGTTGCCGCGAGCCGTTGTGCCGGCTGAGCCTTGCGGCGTCGCCCTGGCCCCCGGCGCGGCTGTTCGATCGGATTGCCGTGCGCATCCAAAGGATGCGCCACCAGCGCCAGATCGAGCTTGCGCTCGTCGATGTCCACCTGCGCGACTCGCACCCGCAGCCGGTCCGTCAACCGATATTCCTTTCCGGTACGCTCACCGACCAACCGATGGCCGATCGGATCGAAATGAAAATAGTCGCTCTCCAGATTGGTGATATGCACGAGCCCGTCGACATAGATGTCATCGAGCTCGACGAACAACCCAAACGAGGTTACCGCGCTGATCACGCCGGGAAGCTCCTCTCCCAAACGCTCGGCCATGTAACGGCATTTGAGCGTCATGACCGCATCCCGAGTGGCTTCCTCGGCGCGACGATCCGTCATGGAGCAATGCTCGCCCAGGGTAACCAGCTGATCGTGACTGTGCGCGAATGTCTCGCACCGAGCGCCGTTCAGGACGTGCTTTATGGCACGATGCACGATCAGATCGGGGTAGCGCCGGATCGGTGAGGTGAAATGCGCATAGGCGTCCAGCGCCAATCCGAAATGCCCGGCATTGTCGGGTCGGTATTCAGCGGCCGTCATCGAGCGCAGTAATACGGTCTCGATGAAATGACGATCGGGTCGGTCACGCACCCGCTCTATCAGCCGGGCGAAATCCTTGGGTCGGGGTTTGTCGCTGCCGCTCAGGCGCAGCCCTGTCTGGGCAAGAAAGGCACGCAATTTCTCCAGTCGCGCCGCTTCCGGAGGCTCGTGCACCCGATACAGGGTCGGCATGCGATGGCGGCGGAGAAAGCGCGCCGCAGCCACATTGGCCTTTACCATGCACTCTTCGATCATCCTATGAGCGTCGGTCCGCCGAGTCGGATGAATGGCGCGGATTCGCCCCGTTTGGTCGAACTCGATGGTGCTCTCGGTGCTTTCGAAATCCATCGCCCCGCGGCGGTCACGTTCCTTGCGCAGCACGCGGTAGACGCTGAACAGGTGATCGAGATGCGTGAGCAGGCCCCGATGGCGACGGCGTTGCGCCGGAGCGCGCTGCAGGTGCACCGCCGTGACCTCATCGTAGGTCAATCGGGCGCGGGAGCGCATCACCGCTTCGTAAAAGCGCGAGCGCCGCAGCGCGCCCTCACGGCTGATCTGCATCTCGCAGACCACGCAGAGACGGTCTACGCGCGGATTCAGGGAGCAAAGCCCGTTGGAGAGCACGGGCGGCAGCATGGGCACGACGCTGCGCGGAAAATACACTGAATTACCACGCCTGGCCGCCTCGCGCTCAAGGGGGGTGCCGCTGCCCACATAGTGGGAAACATCGGCGATCGCGACATAAAGGCGCCAGCCATGGGTCATCGGCTCGGCGTAGACGGCGTCGTCGAAATCTCTCGCACTCGCCCCGTCGACAGTCACCAATGGCAAATGCCGCAAATCGACCCGCCCACGCTTGGCCGCTTCCGGCACTCGCTCGCTGAGCCCAACCAGCGACTCCTTGACCTCGTCGGGCCATTCGACCGGAATTCCGTGCGCGCTCGCAGCGACGCTGATCTCCTGGCCGGCTTGAATGTGCTCTCCGAGAACCTCGACGATCCGACCGATTGGCTGGCGACGCATGGAAGGCTGACTGAGAATCTCGGTGATTACGAGCTCCCCGTCAGACGCCTCGTTACGCTGTGCGGCGGGGACAATGATGTCCTGATGAATCCGCCGGCTCGCCGGAATGACGAAACCCACGCCGCTCTCTTCGTGATACCGGCCCGCAACGCGTCGATTTGCCCGTTCCAAGACTTCGACCAGTTCACCCTCGGGCCGGTCGCGGGCGTCGACTCCCACCAAGCGGACCACCGCACGGTCCCCATGCAGTAGGCAGCGCATCGCCCGCGGCGGCAGATAAACCTCCGGCCCGGGGCGGTCCGGTTTGAGCCAACCAGAGCCCTCCATCGCCGCGCGTACTCGACCGCGAATCAAATCACGATTATCGACAATGACATAGCCGCCTCGTCGATTGCGAATCAGTTGCCCATCCCGCTCCATGGCCCGCAGGCGCCGGCGCAGACCTTCCAGCTCATCCGGATCGTCCAGCGCGAACAGTTCGGCAAGCTGCGCTCGGGTCAGCGGACGAGCGTGCTCGGCGAGCTGGTTGATAATGTATTCTCGACTGGGGATCGGCTGAGCATACTTGCGCCGTTCGCGCTCGATGTACGGATCACCCTCCGGGTCTGCACCGTGTTTTTTGGTCATTCGCTGCCGTTCGTTCCGGCGTTGTCATTCGATCCCACGTCCACCGAGCGGGCGGGCGCACGACTCCGCGTTGTCGCCGCTTGCAGGGACGTTGACAGAACATCTCGCCGTCGGTAAAGTTTGCGGCCCGCGCGCCCTGGGGCGCGGCCGCCCTACAGCCGAGGTGGCGGAATTGGTAGACGCGCTAGCTTCAGGTGCTAGTGGGGCAAACCCCGTGGAGGTTCAAGTCCTCTCCTCGGCACCATTCTTACCGGTTCAGGTGGTCGGTCCCAGCGGGGTCAGGGTCCTGCCCGCGACGTGGATCGGGCGTTTCAGGGCACACCCCGCAGTATCGCCAGCGCCAGCAGCATGCCAATCCCTGTCAGAGCCACGCTGCCGATGACATGTGCGGCCGCGGTGGCGACCCCCCAGAAGTAATCCCCCTGCCTCAGACTGAACGCCAGTTCGGCGGAAAACGCCGAAAACGTGGTGAACGCGCCCAGGAACCCGGTGATCAGCAGCAGCCTCAGCTCCGGACCCATCGTCCCGAGCCGGTCGCCCGCCTCCATCAGAATACCGATCAGCAGACCGCCGGACAGGTTGGCCGCCAGGGTACCCAGCGCCATCGACGGGAACAGCGGGTTGAGCGCGATCGCGAGTCCCCACCGGCACCACGCGCCAAGGCTGGCGCCCAGCGCGATGATCAGCAGGGACGACCACGGCATGTCAGTCGTCGAACGGATTGCGCAGCACGATGGTTTCCTTGCGTTCCGCGCCGGTGGATATGATGGCGAGAGGCACGCCGACCAGCTCCTCGAGTCGCTCGAGATAGCGACGGGCCTCCACCGGGAGGGCGTCGTAGTCGCGCACGCCCACCGTGGAAGATCGCCAGCCCGGCATCTCGATGTACTCGGGTTCGCACTCGGCCACCGCCTCGGCACCGCTCGGCGGCAC
>NZ_JBXWZQ010000233.1:0-4910 GCF_059432795.1 Nitrococcus sp.
TGGCCGGTATATGTGTCACCCAGAGCTCGGCCTGCACCAACCAACGACCGACACCGTCCCATGTCCTACAGGCCATGGGACTGTCTGAAGCGGATGCCTATGGTAGCGTGCGATTTTCTTTCGGTGAAACCAATACGCATTCGGAGCTCGATGCCGCGCTTTGTCAACTTTTCGCCGTTATCGACCGCTTGAGCGCATTGGAGCGACTGGCATGAGGTGGTCGTTCGGCGGGCATGAGACATTCGTCATTCGTGAGGGCTGGCTCCACAAGGGGCTTGCGCTGGCGTTGGAAGACCCCGAAGTGTTGGCTGGCCCCGGTGCTGCCGATGCACTTGGCGTGGGTGAGAATATGGCCAAGAGCATCCGCCATTGGCTGCTGGTTACCGGATTGGCCCAGCGCCTGGGGAACACGCGTGGGCCCTTTTCGGCCACCGACTTGGGTGAGCTTATTTGGGCCTACGATCCCTATTTTCTAGCCCCGGGCACCTGGTGGGCGCTTCACATACAGCTATTTAATCAGCCACGCGCGGGGGCCTGGAGTTGGTTTTTTAACCATTTTGGCCAAGCTCGCTTCGAGCGCGCTGTATGTATTGAACGGTTGAGTCAGTTTCTTCAGTTGCACCGACGCAAGGCGCCAAGCCGAAATACGTTAGAACGGGATATATCGTGCCTGCTGCGCTGCTACGCTACCACATTGCCGATTGCGCGCGATGATCCTGAAGACGGTAACGACTGCGGTCTGGGGGAGCTCGGGCTCTTGTACTACCTCCCGGCCTCGGGCGTGTATCAACGAAGTGGACAGTCGGCGACCAAGCCTGCTGAATTGATCGGTTACAACATCGCCCTGGTGTTCCTGGAGGCCCGAGGTGGGCGCGGAACCGTGGATATTTCGATTGAGCGACTAGCGCGCGAGCCGGGAGGGCCGGGTGCAGCGATGCTGGTGGGAGCCGAGGGCCTTTACGAGCTACTACAGAACGCGGAGCGAGCCGCCAAAGGGCTGAATATCACAGGCCTCGGCGCCGAACGCATGCTGCGTCTGCCGCGTGGTGAGCCGATTGCCTGGCTGGAAAGCTATTATGCGGGACTTGGAGACGCACAAGCGGATGCCGCGTAAACAACAAAAAGCCAACATTGATGTAGAAGCGCTGCTGCGTTCCATCCATGTCCGGATGGACGCTGCCGAGCCCGCCCGGGTTGAGCACTTTCGCCCGACCGCCAAGAGCGTTCCTTTTATCGACGCCATGCTTGGTCGCCGTGGGGAAAAGGCGTGGCTAGTGACGGCACCCTACGGTACCGGCAAGAGCCTCACCGCAGCTTATCTACTGCACCTTGTGGAGAATCGCTCCGATTCACGGCTGACGCTGCAGGGTATTGAATCCCGGATGCGCCAGGTGAGCCCCGCCTTGGCGAGCTTCGCCGGCAAGCGCCGGCGGAGCGGCAAACAGGGGCTGGTGTTGGTACTAGATGGTCATGAAGCCAGTCTTCCTGACGCATTACGACGAGCTGTATTGGAAACAATGGAGCGGCTCAAGCTTGGCCGACAGGCGCGTCCTGTGCGAGAGCGCCCCTGCGGTTCTATGAGGGAAGCACTGTCGCTGCTTGATATGGCGCAGTCCAAGGCGGCGGAAGCCGGCTGCGATCGTTGCGTGATCGTGTGGGATGAATTCGGGCGGCATCTGGAATCCTTGATCAACGACGGACGGCCGGGTGACTTGGCGGATGTGCAAACATTGGCGGAATACGTTGCCCGTAGCCCGGGACTGCCCACCACGCTTGGCGTACTACTGCATCAGCGCCTGCTTCAGTACGCGGACCGGGTCTCTCACTCCGTGCGCACCGAGTGGGCAAAGGTAGAAGGCCGATTCGTTGAGCATCACTATGTTGACGATTCGCGCGAGTTGTTTCGCCTACTAGGGGATGTGGTGGCAACGCGTCGACCACGGAACCTGAAGCGGCCGGGCCGAGGCACCTTCAAGCAGGCGGCTCGGCAGTCCCAGAGCTTGGGTTGGTTTAGGGAGTGGTCGCAGCAGAGTCTCATCGAAACGCTTGAGCAGGCGTATCCTCTTGAGCCGGCAACCTTGGCGTTGCTGCCCATTATTTCTGGTCGTGTGGCCCAGAACGAGCGAACGCTGTTCGCTTTTCTCTACGATCAGCTGCTGAACGAACCGGTGGGGCCGGAGAGCCTATACGCGTACTTCGCCCCCGCAATGCGGGCGGATGCGGGAGTTGGCGGTACGCACCGACGTTGGCTAGAGGCTGAAAGCGCGCTGAGCAAAGCTGATGACGAACCGCTCACCATACGAGCGCTGACAGCAGCTTGCTTGCTCGGCCTCGGTAGCGGCGGCGAGCGGGCTCGAGCGAGTCTCGACGCACTGGTTTTCGCCGTGGCCGGGTACGGCGATGCGAATCCGGCGCGGGACGCGGTTGATCGTTTGATCGTCAAAAAGCTTTTGCTGCACCGCCGGCACACCGACCAGGTTAGTTTGTGGCATGGTACCGATCTGGACGTTCGCTCGCGGCTCGAGGAAGCGAAGGCGCGGGAGCGAGACACCTTTAGATTGATCGAATTTCTGAACGAGGAGGTCGCAGCTCCGGTATGGAAACCGGTGCGGCACAACGACCGTTACGATGTGCGACGCTTTTTGTCGGGCGAATACTGTAGCGTCGAGGAAATGGGCGCCTATCTGGATCGTAGCCAACACCTCGCCCCCCTCGCTCCGGGCGAGGACGGCCGCGTGGTGTATGTGCTCGCCGAGACCCGGGAGGCGATCGAGCAGGTCGCGGCGCAGGCCTGCCAGCAGTTGTTGAATGAACGGTTGCTGCTGGCAGTCCCCACAGAACCCGTGGCGCTGACCGAAATTGCCCTCGAGGTGTGGTGTCTGCGCCGTCTGCAGCACGACCCCGAGATTGTCGGGGAGGACCCGCTCGCCGTAGCGGAATTAGAGCAATTCGCTGACGATGCCCGCACGCATCTACAACGGCTGGTCGAGCGCATTGTTTGGCCGGAGGCGGACGGACCACGGTGGTTCTACTGTGGAGAAGAGATCGCAGTGCGTTCGCCGCGTGCGTTGCGCGAGCAGCTGTCAATCATCATGGATCGCGTGTTTCACGCTACGCCCGCGCTACGCAACGAAATGATTAACCGGCATCGGCCATCCCGCGTGTTGGTGAACGCCCGCAAGAAAGTTGAGCTTGGCATTCTCGAGCGGGTCGGAGTGTCGGACTTAGGTCTTACAGGCCGGACACCGGACGCGTCGATATTTCGCACGCTCCTTGCGCGCACGGGGTTGTACCGCCGCGACGGGGACGGGCGTCATCGATTTGCCCAACCCGAGGAGTTGGTCGACCCCGGTTTATCCCAGGTGTGGGTGCATCTGAAGCATTTTTTCACAGAACCGGCTGTTGACCCGAAAGAACCGAGGAAGCTCATTGAGCAATTGATAAGCCCGCCGTATGGGGTGCGCCGAGGTGTGTTGCCTTTGCTGATCGCCTCAGCTTATCAGGCATTTCCGGCTGCCGTGGCGATTACCCGAGATGGTCTTTATCTTGAGGACATCCTCGCCTCCGAGATCGAGGATCTGGTGCGATATCCTGAGAAGTACCGAGTGAAGGTTCTAGCTTTGGACAAACGCCGTCTCGAATACTTGGAACGCATATACCGTACCTTTGCGGGCAGCGAGTCCGACGCGCCGCGCGAAGGGGATCTTCTTCGTGCCTGTCACGACGCTATCGCCAGCTGGCGGGAAACACTCCCGCCGGCCGCATTAACCTCTCGGAACGTCAGTGCTGCAGGGCAGCGGTTGCAGCAAGCCCTGGCGAAAAGCACAGAGCCCACGGAGTTGATTTTTGAGCAATTCCCGTGGGTTGCTGGGGCAAAGAAACCGAGCCCGAATGTTACCGGTAGGCTGGTCGATGCCAAAGAGGCACTCGAGTCGGTGGCGTCCCAATATGCCACCCAGGCTGCAGCGGCAATCCGACGGATTCTCACCCTGCGTCCGCCCAATGGGGGAACAGCAAACGCCGCAGCCCAGGAATGGGCATCCTGTTTCCCCGATGCATTGGTCGAACGCCTTCCCGAGAAGCGATTGAGCGGGTTGGTGATGCGGCTGCGCACCAACTACCGACACGACTACCAGCTGGTGGATTCCTTGGCTTTTCTGCTTATTGGGCAGCCCGTACAACGCTGGACCGATGCGAGCTTGACGGCCTTTGAGCGCGAGCTCGATGCCGCCGCCCGCCGGATCGAGGAAATCGCCTTGTCTTCGGCGCTGAGTATTGAAGAGCTCGGCGCGGACTCCCGGCAACTAGCCAAACTTGCTGAAGAACGCATGAAACAGTGGTACGCTCGCTACCGCGAGCTCGCGGGAGATGCAGCGGCCGAAGAGGTCGTCCGCTTGCTCCCCGATCAATGATCGCTACTCGCGCCGCACTGCGCGTAGGAGTATAAGCATGAGCGCGACGATAAACGACGCCCTGGCTGACGCGGACAATCCGGATATTCGACACGTGGTGTCAATCTCCGGTGGCAAAGACTCCGCGGCACTCGCGGTTTACCTCAATCAGCAGTACCCGCAACTCCCGGTGGAATATGTTTTTTGCGACACCGGCTGTGAGCTACCCGAAACATACGAATACCTGGAAAAGCTCGAAGCACTACTGGGCACTGAGATCCAACGTCTCAACGTCTTGGACATGCTGGGTATCAAGCGAAAGGCCGGCCGCAATCCATTCGATGTGATATTGAATGAATACTACGGTGGGTTTCTTCCGAATGCGCAAGCCCGGTGGTGTACCCGGGTGCTTAAGATTCAGCCGTTCGAACGACACATCGGGGCCGACCACGCTTATAGCTATATCGGCATTCGGGCGGATGAAGACCGAGAAGGGTACGTAGGGAAGAAGCCGCCCAA
>NZ_JBXWZQ010000234.1:0-6407 GCF_059432795.1 Nitrococcus sp.
GTTAACGAAACAATATGCAGTATATATCGCTGATACGGGTCTAGCGCGCAACATCCACCACCACCTTCGTTACCGTGTTTACTGTGAACGCAAACACTATGAGGCTCCACTCGACGACGGAGTTCCTCAAGAGCGCGACAGCCACGATGCATATGCGACTCATTTCATCGTGCGCAATGGGGCAACACAAACGTGGCAAGGAACCGCACGTTTGATCCTGAGCACCCGCACGCGGCTCCCCGTCCAGCAGATGGGGGCGCTTTATCCGCGGGTAGAGCAGCGGCTCCTCAGATCGCCGATCGCCGAAGTATCCCGACTCGCGGCACTGCGCGGCCCCTGCCGGTGGTCACCGAGCAACCGGCATCTGCTGCAAGCGACCATAACCGGCTTGCTCGATCACAGTCGCCAGCGCAGTATTGAACATTTGGTTTTCCTGATCTCCCCTGGCCTGGCGCGCATTCTCTCGCGCATCGGTATTCCGATGGAGGCATGCGGACCCACGATCGAACATAGGGGAGAGCGCCGAGCGTTCAGCGCCTCGGTGGCGGATGCGATTCGGGATATTCCCTGGGTTCGCCGACATCTGACTGCCGAGCGCTACTGCAGCTACTTCTCGGAGTCCGCATTTGCCGGCGGCAATCACGGGCCTTGGACCGATGACACCATATTGGGTGCAACCGCGAGCCTGGCCGAGCCCGCCGCCGTGCTGTGATGCACTCTCATGACCTGGGGCCCGCCTGGCCGAGCGAACCCGGTGCTGCCAGCCAAGCCGCTCGCGCGCGGCCATTCATTTCACCAATTGAGTGGCGGCGCGAGGCACGAACCGACCGCGGTCGGTGACAATCTCCCAGACATCCGGGCGCTTGCTCAGGATGCCGTCGACGACGGTGGCCGCTACCGCCAGCGTCGGTCGACGAAGGCCGTGATGATCGACAACCGGGCCGATCGGCGGGAAATGGATCCCAAAGCGCTGCAGCAGGCGCAGCAGCGTGGGCTCCATGACCGCGAACCAGTGAGTGATATCCTGATCGACCGACATCCGCACAATCGCGGCAAACAGCCCCAAGGTTATATGCGGAAACCCGCGCCTTCGGGCGTCCGGCGCCTGGCCGTCCGAGTACACTGCCTGCGCGCTGATGCCCGAGACCGTTTCCGCTTCCCCGACACGGCGCCGAAACGCTTTGGAGACCGAAAACCGGGAGATCTCGGCCACTTTTGACCGATCGAGATCGGCAAGCCACGGTTTGGCCTCTTCATACAGATTGCCTTCGCAGGCATGTTCGAGTGGGAATGCCGCGCTCGAATCGCCGCTGTCCGGTAACACCAGGCGGACCGCGGCCGCGCAATAACCGGTGCGCTTGTGCCGGATCAGCGTGTGAATCGCGCGACCATCGTATTCGTCCTGCTCCTTTCCGGCCTGGTGATCGGCGGGATCTTCAAAGGGATGCTCAACGCAATAAACCTGATAACGTAGCGCGAACACCTCATCGAGTAACTCGCCCGTAATCGCCGGATGGAGTTCGAAAAATTCATGGAAGGCGCGATAGACTTCGCTGGGCTCGCTCGCGTTGGAGTTTTCAATCTGCATTATCGACTCCCCTGCCGATATGGGTCAGTAACCGCGCGAGACCTCTTGCCTGCTAGTCGTTTCGTACCGTCTTGGAGAGCTTGGCCGAGGTCGCTTTGTATACGCATCTTAACGGCCGATCGGTAGCGTGCTTGAGGCCGCTGTCACCAATACGCGGATTCCCGCCTCAAAGCGAAGGCAAGGGGCAGTCAAGCTCGGTAGCGCCTGTGTCCGAACGCAGGCCGGCCGTAATATCCCGGGCTGAAACACGCAAGGCCGCCGTGTTGGCCAAAGATGCAATGGAGGCTCGCCCATGAATGGGGGATTCGATTATAATCACGCCTTCTCCCGAACCATTGGCTGGATCACCCACGAAGAACAGGCGATCCTTCGCCACAAACGCATTGCCATCGCGGGCTTGGGGGGTGTGGGTGGCAGTCACCTGCTCACGCTGTCTCGGCTCGGAATCGGCGCTTTTACACTGGCGGAGATGGACTGCTTCGGGCTGGAGAACTTCAACCGTCAGGCGGGGGCCTTCCTGTCCACGGTGGGGCGCGCGAAGCTCGACGTCCTCGCCGATATGGCCCGGGACATCAACCCGGAGCTCGATATCCGCGCCTTCCCCAGCGGGGTCAACGACGGCAATCTCGGCGATTTTCTCGACGGCGTCGATCTCTACGTCGACGGCCTCGATTTCTTCGCGCTCGATATCCGGCGCAAGGTCTTCGCGGCCTGCGCCGAGCGCGCCATCCCGGCCATCACGGCCGCACCGCTCGGCATGGGCACCGCGATGCTGGCGTTCCTGCCGGGCGGAATGACATTCGAGCAGTATTTCCGGCTCGAGAGCTGCGCCCCGCCTGAACAGTATCTGCGGTTTCTGCTCGGGCTTTCACCCGCCCGGCTGCAGATGGGCTATCTGGTGGAGCCCTCGGCGGTGGATCTTGCCGCGCGCCGCGGCCCTTCGACCCCCATGGCATGCGAGCTCTGCGCGGGTGTGACCGGCACCGAGGCGCTGAAGATTCTGCTTCGCCGCGGCGAGATCCTCACCGCCCCGCGCGGCTATCACGTCGATGCCTATCGCAACCGGCTCGCCCGCACGTGGCGTCCATTCGGCAATCGCAACCCGATCCAACAAATTGCGCTGGCGATCGCCCGCAGGCGATTCGGACAGACCTTACAGCAAACGCCCGCCGTAGCGCCGCGCGCTTCCGCGACGGCCACGTCGACGGCGTTGCGCATTCTTGATCTCGCCCGCTGGGCGCCAAGCGGCGACAACACCCAGCCGTGGCGCTTCGAGGTCATTGACGACAGGCATGTCGTCGTGCATGGCTTCGATACTCGCGACGACACCGTCTACGACCTGCAAGGCCACGCGAGCCAACTCTCGCTCGGGATGCTGTTGGAGACCCTGGCCATTGCGGCCACTCAGTTCGGGCGTCGCGCCGAGATCAACCGCCGGGTCGGCCTGTCCGAGCGCACGCCGACGTTCGATGTGCATCTCCCGGACGCGCCGTCTCACGCCCTCAGCCGGCTGGCGCCCTACATCCGCGCCCGCACTGTTCAGCGCCGGATCATGCGCACCCGAGCACTGGCCGCGCACGAGCGGGAAACCCTGGAGGCGAGCCTGCCGCCGACCTTTAAGGTGATCTGGCTGGAGGGACTCGGCAACCGCCTGCGTGTAGCGGCGCTGCTCTCTACGAACAGCAAGCTTAGGCTGACGATTCCCGAGGCCTTCGAGGTGCATCGACGAATCATTCGTTGGAACGCGCGCTTCAGCGAGGACGGCATCCCCGATGCCGCGCTGGGGGTCGACACGCTGACCACGAAACTCATGCGGCGGCTGATGAAGCGTTGGGAGCGAGTCGATTTCGCCAATCGCTATCTCGCCGGCACGCTGCTACCGCGTGTCCAGTTCGACTGGATTCCCGGGATCGCCTGCGCGGCCCACTACCTGATCGTTGCTGAGCACACGCCGCGAGAGGTGGACGATTTCGTGTATGCGGGGCAGGCGGTACAACGCTTCTGGCTCACCGCCACCCGGCTCGGGCTCTATCAGCAGCCGGAAATCACCCCGCTGGTGTTCTCGGAGTATGTCCGCGATGGGGTGGCTTTCTCCGCCAAGCCGGGTGCCTCTCGGCAGGCGCAGATCATCTCGGAGCAGCTCATGCAACTGATCGGCGCCGATGCAGCCCAGAATGCGGTCTGGATGGGGCGGATCGGCGAGAGCGCCGCGCCCCGAGCGCGATCCACGCGGTTGCCGCTGGAAAAATTGCAATGGGAGGGTGGCGGCGCGCTCGCCTGAGCGAAGCATTCGTTGCGTTGCTCGCATACTGCGACCGACGACGCATAATAAAGCGGAGAAGGCGCAATTACTCGCGCCTTCTCCGCCGTTTCGGCTCGTCTTGCGATAAAGCGCTTGCTTACGAGCGCTTGCTCCGCTGGCGGGCCGCGCCGAGTCCCAGCAAGCCCATCCCGAAGAGTGCGAGTATGCCGGGCTCCGGCACCGCCGCCGCCGTGCGAGTCGTTTGCGTCGAGGTCTGCGCATTCAACACCAACGTCCAGTTGCCGTCGGAGAGACCGTCGACCAGGATACCGAAGGCCCCCTGACCAGGCGCGAAGGCGTCGCTGGTGCCATCCGTGGTGACGCCGACGTTGCCATTCAGGTTAAAGTCGTCATCATTCTCCGTGCAGGTGAGCCCCCCTGTCGTCGCGCAGCCGAGCCCATTGCCATCGGGGGCCCATTGTGCGCTTGCCGTGCCGTCGTCATTGCGCAACTGGAACTGCGTTGAAAGATTAGCCTGCGCCGCCGCATTAGCCGCCGTGGGATCGTTGATCTGGGCGAGCAGGTTGGGCGTGGCCAGGAAGCTGAGATCCAACGAGCCATCACCACTCACTGTGAACTGAAATGTAAAGCCAGTGGTCGACTGGATTTCGGAGCTCGCTGCGGCGCTGGTGCCGCCTTGGAGCTCCGATTCGGCGAGCTGCTGGGTATTGGTGGTCGCATCGCCGGTCAGCTCCGCCGTGTTGATAACAGAGTCCGACTGGGAATACTGATCATTGCCGGGCCCGAAAAGGGTAAAGCTGTTATTCACAGGGACTGGGGCACCGAGCGTTGCCGGACCGGCATCGAGCCGGGGTGAGCCCGCCCCGCAGGTATTCGATCCCGGCGTTCCGCTGCAGTTGGCGGATGTAATGTCATTGGCGCCGTTCAGGGATGCCGTGTTGGTCAGCTGGAAATTAAAGTTCCTGACGGTATCAGACTCCGGGATCACGGCACCGGTGCTGTCAAGAACGTCGATGTTCAACTGATCGATGTCCAGCGCGGACCGCGCATAGATGCTCGCGGCAGCCTGACCTGTCATGCCCATTCCGATTGCCAGCGCCACTGCGGTTGCGATTGTTGATTTCTGCATCTTCATTGTTCTGAACTCCATTTATCTCTATCTGGATTCCTGATGTTTCGCGCTACACCTACTGTCTGGCTATGTTTAATAACTGCAAGGGGCAGGCCAATTAATTTTATCTTGCTTAAAAACAGTGGCTTGACTGATATTTACCTACGCATTTTCGCTGGCCGGCAGCGTACCTGTAAAATTCTTCGACAGTTAACATCCGTTCACGCCACGGATCGCACACTCGAGCCCGACACCTTGCGCAATGCACGCCGGCTTACAGCAAAAGATATCTGACATATCGTGTATGATCAGATACTTAACAGCGAAACCGGGTGTAAAAAAATCAAAGAGCCGAGCTCCCGCGGCGCGGGCCGCACAGCCGCAGATCGGCCTATTCGCGAGCACGGCCCTCACCGGCATTAAGGCTAAGACCCCGGGAGCTGCGCTTTCAGCTGCTCGGCCTCTCGGGCGAGCGAGGAATCCGGCGCTTTCTCCACCACGCTGTCCAACACCTTGCGCGCCTCGGCATGCCGCTGCTGACGCGTCAGTGCCTGCGCCAGATGCAGCTGAATGGTCAAATCCTCCGGCGAGCTCGCCGCCGCCTCGCGAATTCGCCGATAGCCGCGCGCCACATCGCCGTTTTGCATCAGCAGCATGCCCAGCGTGTCGAGCACCTGCGGATCGTTCGGTGCCAGGCGCTGGGCCTTACGCGCATAGCGGATTGCCTTGTTGAGATCGTCGTGCCGGCTCAGCCAGGCCAGGTTATTCAACGCAGGGAGATGCTCGGGGTGGTACTTGACGACCGTAGCGTAAACATCTCGAGCTTTTGCCGGTTGTTCGCGACTGAGATAACCACCGGCCAGGTGAAGGAGCACCGCCAGATCGCGTGGGTTATCCTGCAGCCACGCGTCCATTGCGGTGAAAGCCTCATCGTAGTTTTTCTGCGCCCACAGCGCACGGACCCAATTGATGAGCAGCTCGGAACTCGGCGCCTTCTCTTGCGCGGCCGAGAAACGCTTCGCCGCCGTGGCGAAATCGCCGCGGCCCATCGCGAACCAACCCTCGATGGCCAGCACTTCCGGGCGTGCGCCGAAATCGCCTCGGAGCTTCGCCAGCGCTTTTTGGGCCGAATCCAGCTTGTCCAGCCGCGCGAGCATCTTCACCTCCGCCACCCGGGCCGGCAGATAGTGCGGGTCGAGCTCAATCGCCTTCTGCAGCTGAGCCTGCGCGCGTTCGAGCTCGCCGGTTCGGGCAAGGCTGTCGCCATAAAGGAAATGGGCGGCCGCCGAATCCGGAAAGGCCTCCACCCAGCGCTCGAACGCCCGTTGCGCGCCGCTCGGATCACCCGAGAGCATGAGCGCCCTGCCCCGCGCCTCCAGTAAAACCGGCTGCTCCCGGAACTGATCCGCGCTCAATTCCCGGCTCACTTTCAGCACGTCCTCGAT
>NZ_JBXWZQ010000235.1:0-10751 GCF_059432795.1 Nitrococcus sp.
GCCGAGAATGTCCTTAACGACCCACAGGCAGGGAATTACACCTACGCCCCGATCAACCCATCAACCACGGAGAAGATGAATTAAGAAAAACAGCCGTGACTGTCGGAAAGAGGTTGACACATTCCGATGGCGTTGGCTATAGGGAACCCTATGGCCATCGACATGAGGGCAAATCAATTCACCGAGTACCGAGCTGATCGGTTACGAGCTGGTATTAAGCCGTCGACTGTAAACCATGAACACGCTTATCTGCGGTCCCTATTTCGGGAGCTGATCCGGCTGGGGGACTGGCAGCACGACAACCCCATTGCGCACGTCCGGCAGCTGAAAACACAACAGACCGAGCTTACGTGGCTAGACAGAGACGAGATTGCGCGCCTGCTCGTGGCGCTACGACGATCCAGGAATAAGGATGCCTTGCGCGTTTCTCGTCTATGCCTCGCCACCGGTGCCCGGTGGTCAGAAGCGGAAGGGCTCTCTTCAGATCAGCTATTTCGCGATCGCGTCAGGTTTGGACAGACGAAAGCCGGCACGGTCAGAGTCGTGCCAATTAACCCTAGGCTAGCCAAATCATTGAGGACCCAACCACGAGGACAGCTGTTCCGGTCATGCTATTCGGCTTATAGGAAGGCGGTTGATAGGGCAGGGCTTGTATTGCCGCCTGGCCAGCTCGCCCACGTGCTGAGGCACACATTCGCGAGCCACTTCATGCAGCGTGGTGGCTCAATCCTGATCCTACAAAGGATTCTTGGCCACTCGGATATCAGGATGACCATGCGCTACGCGCATTTTGCCCCCGAACATCTTTCCGAGGCAGTCACGCTTAATCCGCTCGCTCCGCGTTGACACTTGGTTGACAGTTTGGTTTTTTGTGCGGTAGGAGAAATTCGGTAAGTTTTTGTTTTATTTGGTGGGCCGTCTAGGATTCGAACCTAGGACCAGCGGATTAAAAGTCCGATGCTCTACCAGCTGAGCTAACGGCCCACTAGAAATAGAATCGTAATACTACCTAACAAGCTGCTAGTTAACAATCTATTGGTCTTTCCCGGCCGAGGATGTCGTTGCGGCGGCAACGCCGGCTTGGTAGTGGGTAGGATCGTTCATGCGGGCCTCCCGGAATCCTTTGGCTCGGTAATAGCACGCATCGCAATGGGCGCAGGCACGGCCCAATTGATCGGGATTATAGCAGGAGACAGTGGCCGAGTAGTCCACACCGAGTTGCTTGCCCCATTGGATGATCTCCGCCTTTGTAAGATCGATCAATGGAGTACGCACGCGGTAGCGGCCATCGCCCTCAACCGCTCGGGTGGCGAGATTCGCCATGTTCTCGAAGGCCAAGATATATTCCGGGCGGCAGTCTGGATAACCGGAATAATCGGCCGTGTTGACACCGATGAAAATATCGGGCGCTTCAGATACCTCCGCATACGCCAAGGCGTAGGCCAGAAAGATTGTATTGCGTGCGGGCACATAGGTCGGTGGTATGCCACTAACGGTGGACTTCGCAATGGGGAATGTGGCATCGGTGAGTGTCGAGCCGCCTAGCTGCTCCAGCCCAATGCGCAGTATTCGGTGTTCGGCGACCGCCATATTCTTGGCGATAGTCGCGCAGGCCGAGAGTTCCACCGCATGGCGTTGGCCGTAGTCGAACGAGAGAGCAAAGCAGCAAAAGCCCTGTGCCTGGGCAATCGCGAGCGTAGTGGTGGAATCGAGACCGCCGGAGAGTAGCACGACAGCCCTGGGGTTGCGTTCGTTCATGCTCAGCGCCCCGGCTGATCGCCCCAAAGATACTTGTGGAGCTGAATCTGCAGCCGCACGTCCAGGTGGTCTGTCAGTATCCACTCGGCCAATTGCTGCGAGGAGAGCTCGCCGTGACTGGCCGAGAAAAACACCTTCCAACGCTCGTTGAGCTTCAACCTACTGACTTGGGCACGGCACCAGTCGTAGTCGCGACGGTCGCAGATAACGAATTTGAGCTCGTCATGCGGTTGCAGGTATTTGAGGTTATCCCAGCGGTTGCGGGACACTTCTCCGGAGCCGGGGGTTTTGATGTCCATCACCTTGATGACTCGCGGATCGACGTTGCTCACATCGAGCGCACCGCTAGTCTCGAGCGAGACCCTATAGCCTCGGTCGCACAGAGAACTCAATAAAATCAGGCAGCCTCTCTGGGCTAGAGGTTCGCCCCCGGTAACCGTGACGAAATTTGCCCCATGGTCGTCAACACGGCTCAGTATTCGCTGAATACTCATTTTCTCGCCGCCATGAAAGGCATAGGCCGTATCACAGTAATTGCAACGGAGAGGGCAGCCCGTAAGACGCACGAAGACGGTAGGGGCGCCGGCCGTGCTGGCCTCGCCCTGTAGCGAATAGAAGATCTCGGTCACGCGGAGCGTTTCTGGAATCGCCCGCACGGCTACATCTGACATGACCGCTATCATACACCTTCCCTATGCCTCCAGCAGGAAGCCGGCGGAAGGCTAACGCTGCTCATTGTTGATAAGCGTCAACCGTTGCTGTGCCAAATTCGCAGCCGTTGAGTTTGGATAGCGCTGTAGGACCGTGTCGAGCGTCTTACGCGCTTTTTTGATCTCGCCTTGTTCGTATTGAATGAACCCGATCTTTAGCCGTGCGCCCGCGCGCTTTGTGCTGTCGGGAAACTCGTCGAGCAGCTTTTGAAACTCCTCCATGGCCTGCTCGAAGTGTCTTCCTACGTAATAGGATTCACCTAACCAATAACGGGCATTATCAGCGTATTGGCCATTAGGGTATCGGCGCAGGAACTCTTGAAATTGTTGTTGAGCGCGGGCATAGCGCCCGTCTCTGAGCGTATTGAATGCGCGCTCGTAAGCGGCGTGCTCTTCGTTGAGATCATTACCGTTTCGGCTCTGATCCGTCGTCTGCTGCGGGTCGTTCGCCTGCTTTTTTTCCTCCTTCCCGCCATCTCCTGCGGCGGTACTGTGCCGGTCGGCTTTGTCACGGGCATCGTGCCCGGCTGCGGGCGACTGATTGGGCGCTTTTAGAGATTGCGAATCGGAAGCGGACGCCGTTGGTCTTTTGCCACTCGAGGAGGCCCCCGCACCTCCCTGCTCCAGCTCCCTTAGGCGGCTGTCTACGTCTGAGTAAATGCTGCGTTGCCGCTCGTTGATCTCCTGCAGTTGGCGCTGCATCTGCTCTATTTCGCCGCGCAGCTGCTGTATCCGTTGGCGCAACGCCTCTACCTCGTTGCTCATTTCTCCCAGCGCCGCACTGTCGAGCTTGCGCTCGACAAGCGTGAGCCGCTTGTCGAGCTTCTCTGGGCTTTGCGCCAAAGCTGTCCCCGTCAATGCGAGCAGCACAATGAGAATAGTGCCTGCAAACCTGGCGTGTCCCGTTGAACTCTTCATGGCTATTGGCGGTATACGATCAGTGCGCGACGGTTCTTCGACCACGCGGCATCATGGTGTCCCGGATCCAACGGTTTTTCCTCGCCGTAGCTCACGGTGCTTATTTGTTCCTCCGCCGCACCATTGAGCTCGAGAATCTTCTGTACGGCCTTGGCGCGGCGCTCGCCCAGGGCCAGGTTGTATTCCCGCGAGCCGCGCTCGTCAGTATGACCTTCGATTGCCACTTGTTTCTCAGGATGGGTAGCGAGGTACTCGCCATGGGCCTTGACGGTCGGCATGTATTCCTGCTTGACGACATTACTATCAAAGTCGAAGTAGACGACCCGTTTTGACAGGGGGCTGGCTGGGTTGTCCAGTTCAGTGCCCTCGAATGGCCTGGCACTCTGCGCGCCTTGGGTCGCGGCGCCTGCTCTATCGGTGCCGGGTGCGCCCCCCTGTGCTGCTCCGCCTGCGATTTCCCCATCGGCTTGCTCGTCGCCCGTGGTGGCACAGCCACTCAGCGTGACCGCCAAGAACACAAACATGGCAGCCAGCAGGAATTTTAACCGGCACATATGTTCTCCTTTCATTATGCCTCTGGGTGATCCGAGAATTGGACCTCGCGATGTCTACAAAGGCGACCAGGTCGGCTCCTGTACATCGTCGCTGAATAGCCCCAGTCGTTGCTGGGCGCGGCCGTAGATCGAAACCGTGGCCAACTCAGATTTGTCACCGAGCACGCTGCAATAGAGCAGAGTGGATCCGTTCGGTGCGAAGCTCGGCGATTCGTCGAGCGGCCCATCCGTGAGTACCCGCATCAGGCGAGTGTGAAGGTCCAGCACGGCAATTTTGAACTTGCCGTGCTCGCGATGCACCAGGGCCAGCAGGCGGCCGTCGGGGGACAGCGCAGGCCGGGCATTGTAGCTTCCCTCGAAGGTTAAACGCTCGGCTTTGCCCCCCGTCACCGAGACGCGATAGAGCTGGGGGTTGCCACCTCGATCCGATGTGAAAATGATCTGGCGCCCGTTCGCCGTCCATGCCGGCTCGGTATCGATGCTCGGATTTTGTGTAACCTGCTGTAACTTCGCGGTAGCGAGATTCAGAACGTAAATATTCGGATTACCGTCCTTGGAAAGGGTCAAGGCTAGCCGATTACCCTCTGGAGACCAAGCAGGTGCGCTGTTGATCCCATCGAACGATGCTACCGTGCGGCGTTCACCGCTGCCCACTTCCTGTACGTAGACCTCTGAGCGCCCATTTTCGAAAGAGACGTACCCGATGCGTTGTCGGTCGGGCGACCAGGCAGGTGACATGATGGGCGCATCGGAGGTCAGGATGATTTGCGGGTTACGGCCATCGGCATCGGCAACCACGAGCTTGTGAACGGTTTTGTCATTGTCACGCTCGATCTTCACGTACGCGACTTGGGTATCAAAGCCACCCGGACGGCCGAAGAGCGTTTGGAAAATGTTGTTGCTTATAGTGTGAGCGAGGGTACGCAACGCATCCGGTTGCACCCGGTAACGCTTGCCCGCGAGACGGTTGGCACGATAAACGTCCAACAGCTCAAAGCTTACCTGATATCCGCCGCCGGGGTCCGGCGACATTGTTCCTACCACGAGGTTGTCCACGCCAAGCGCTCGCCAGTTCTGAAACCGGACTTCGTCTAAGCGGGCGGGGCGGGCAATTAGATCCTTTTGCGGCAAAGGTTGTAGCAGCCCCGTGCGGTAGAGATCCTCTTGGATGATGGAGGCGAGTTGTTCGGACGGCGGCCCGGCGCCGTTTTCAATCTGAAAGGGGACTATGGCAATCGGTAAGGCGCCTTCCGCCCCGCCGGTGATCTGTATGGTCACTTGGGCTGGAGCCTGAGTCGATACCAGCACGAGCAAACCAAGGACAAGTGTCCACATGAGGTTCATGAAGCGGCACCTAGGAGCTTGGTTGGAATTCAAAATTGAGATCGCGGAACGCAGAGGCGAGTTCGGGATCGTTCGGCACGGGCAGCGGCGAGGCCTTGCGTACGGCAACCTCAGCGGAGCGGTCAAAGGCCGTATTGCCACTGGACTGCACCACGCGAGCATTCAGCACGATGCCACCCGAGCCCATTCGCACGTGAATGACGCAGGACAATCCTTGCGGTATCCCGGCAGGGCGCAACCAGTTCTGCGCGACGTTCCGCTGAATCGCCGGAACGTAATCGCTCTTGGCCGCCGCCACTCTGCGGGCGTGTCTCCGGGCGGCAGCCTCCTCCGCGAGTTTGCGCTCCAGAGCGGCCTCCCTGGCCGCCTCGCGGCGTTGCTCTTCGCGTTGTTTTTCTAGCCGGGCAAGCCGTTCCTGTTCCGCCTTGCGTTTGCGCTCGGCTGCCTCCGCCTGCTGTTTTTTCTTTTCTTCTCGGCGTTTTTTTGCTTCAGCCTCGGCTTTGGCTTGTTGCCGTTGCTGTTCGGCCAGCTGCTCTTGTTCTTTCGTGTGCTGCTTTTTCAGCTCAGCGAGACGCTCCTGCTCGGCCTTGCGCTGCGCCGCCAGCGATTCCTGCTGCTTTTTGATCTGCTCGCGCTGTTTTTTGAGTTCGGCCAGCTCTTGCTGCTGGCGCTTCCGTCGTTGCTCAAGCTCCTGGGTCCGATCTTCGAGCTGGGCAACTTCCTGTTGTTCTTCGTTTTGTTGCTCACGCTCGGCCTGCATACGCTGGATTTCTCTCTCGACCTCCTGTTCGTCAATCGCAACGGCCTCTATGGCTTCGGGGTTGGGGGCCGGTTCAGGTGAGGGCGAGAAAGCGAAACTCAGTGCCAGCACCAGCAGGACTAAAAGGTGCAGTGCCACAGAATAGCTTAGGTAGAGCCAAGTGCGTGCGCGAATACCCATCACCGCTCCGTGGGGGGATGCGTCATGAGTCCGACCCGAGCAACGCCTGCTTGCTGCAATCGGGCCATCAAAGCAACGATTTTTCCGTAAGCTACCTGCTTATCGCCGCGAATCAGAACCTGTGTTTGGGGGCGCTGGCGCATCACGGCGGCAACCTTGTGCAGCATATCGGTGGCAGTCAAGGCCGTGTCGGGATCCTCGCCGATGTTGAGGAAGTGGTTGCCGTTGCGATCCAGCTCGACGATGATCGGTTCATTCTCTTGAGGCGGTATCGGCTTCGCGCTGGCTTGTGGAAGATCTACCTTCACTCCCTGATAGAGCAGCGGGGCGGTGACCATGAAGATGACCAGCAATACCAGAGAGACGTCGATATACGGTACGACGTTGATTTCGGCCATTATACGACGACGGTAACGCCGCGAGTTCACCAGACTCGAGCTCGGCACCGGGCGATCTCCTCAGGTCACTCCGCCGGCGCGGCTCTAGTGGCCAGAGGCGGGCTGTGCACATGTCGTTGGAGAATGCTTGCGAACTCCTCCATGAAAATCTCGTAATGATTGGTGAGCCGCTCAATCTGGCTCGCGTAGCGATTGTAGGCGATCACCGCGGGGATCGCAGCGAAAAGGCCCATCGCTGTTGCCACCAGGGCCTCGGCAATTCCCGGGGCGACGGTCGTGAGCGTCGCCTGCTGCATATGGCCGAGGGCGAGAAAGGCGTTCATGATTCCCCATACGGTACCGAAGAGGCCAATATAAGGGCTGGTCGACCCCACGGTGGCAAGGAACGGGATATAACTCTCGAGACTGTCGATTTCACGTTGCAAAGATACGCGCATGGCGCGATGAGATGTATCAACGACGGATTCCGGGTTGCTCCCTTGCTTGCGCATGCGAGTGAACTCACGGAACCCGGCTCGAAATATGCGCTCCAGCCCGCCGGTGTGCTCGTGCGGCTGGCTCACCTGGGCATAAATCTCCGCGAGGTTGCCTCCCGACCAGAAGCGATCTTCGAATGCATTTGCTCCGCTTTGCGCCTGGCCGATTGCCTGCCATTTTCGGAAGATCAAGGTCCAAGAACTGATCGATGCGCCGAGCAGAATCAACAAGACGAGCTGCACGATAAGGCTTGCATTCAAGACCAGACCGGCGATGGAAAGGTCAACCGACATTTATCAGCTCCGCAACGATGGCGCTCGGTATGGGCCGTGGCCGGAGATTTTCGCTGTCGACGCAGACAACCTCAATATCTGCCCGACATAAGAGCCGAGTTTCCCCGTTGTTGCCCTGCGCTGTCCGTATATGCTGCATGAATCGCAGGCCGACGCGGCGGTGGCAGGCTGTCCAAGTGTCGATTATCAGCTGATCGTTGAAGAACGCAGGCTTTAGATATTCGATTTGCACGGCTCGCACCGTAAACAAAATGCCGAGTTCACGGCGAAGCGTGTCCTGCTCATAGCCAAGGGCCCGTAGTCTCTCCGTGCGGGCCCGTTCCATGAATCTCAGATAGCCGGTGTGATAAACGACGCCGCCACTGTCCGTATCCTCGTAATAGACGCGGATGGGCCATTGAAACACGCGCTCCTCGGCGGGTACAGGTACCTCGTTCATGTCTTGGATTCGTGGCTGCCTCCACCTCGATTTTCAAAAGTTGAACAAATGTAGCCATCCAGTTGGCTGCGAGCAAGCCATAATAGCCCGCCCGGGTCGGCGCGCTGCCGACCCGGGCGGGCTAGGAGGAAGAAGAAAGCACCTGCAAGCCGGAATGAGGGGGTGACGGGGCTTTACTGTAGCCTACAGGTGCGAAATCATTGCGCACAGCACGAAAAACGTTGCGCGGCTTTTGCTCCGCCGACATGGACTCGAACGGGGCGCTCGCGGTGGTGAAAACCGCAGCTTCTTTCTATAAGCAGAATTTGTGCCATGATTTAAATATCTCCTAAAATCAGTGGAATAAAACGTTCAGTTGGCGACTTTCGACGCGCTTGACGCTGAAATCGTCGCCGACTAGCGACATGCCTTGCCTTTCACTCGGTCCTATGTGCCTCCCGTCCCCTGCTTCTCAAGCCCCACGGACAGGGAATCGCCGCCTCGTTGCTATTGACCGGCTGATCCCGGGGAAGGTATTGCCAGCGAGCTGGGAAGGGAATTGGGAGATGAGAGGCGCGTTTGGCGGGCACATCCGGGGTGCACGTCCAGCAAAGGCCATGGGATCAATCGCGCGGCAAAAGTATGCGGCGCTCGTCGCCAATTAGCGACAGGCAAACTGTATGGCGACTTCGATAGGCTTGCTCTTGAGGCTTTTTGCCTCATCGCCTAACGACGACACAGTTCTCAGTAACGACGCGTTATCGAGAGCCTCCGTCGTGCGGCCTTTACCGGTGCAGTGCTGCGGTAGCTCAGATGGTCGCCCGCATCGGATTGGATTCACTAACGTGCCTGTTTGAAGAGGCTGGGGTTGAGATCGTGGCGGTTGAGCAGCTTATAGAATTCGGTGCGATTTCGTTTCGCCAGCCGAGCGGCGCGGCTTACGTTACCTTCGGTAATCTGCAGTAGCTTGACGAGATAACCGCGCTCGAAGTCGCGTCGGGCGTCGGCAAACGCTGGCAGCCCCGGCGCGTCCTCGCGCAAGGCTTGCTGCACCAGGTCATAGGAGATAATCGGCGTCGGGGATAAAATCGCTACTTGCTCGATCACGTTATAGAGCTGGCGAATATTGCCTGGCCACTGCGCGCTGACCAGATGCTCCAAGGCCTCCTGAGAAAAGCCTTTGAGGTTCTTTTCGTACTTGAGCGCCAGTTGATGAAGGAAGTGATTGGCCAATACCGGGACATCCTCCCGGCGTTGCGCAAGGGACGGCAAGGATAAGGTGACCACATTGAGCCGATAGTAAAGATCCTCACGGAAACGGCCCTCGGCCATCTCTTCCTCTAAATCGCGATGGGTCGCGGAGATGATCCGCACATTCACCGGGATGTCCTGCGTGTAACCGACCGGTCGTACCTGATGTTCCTGTAGCACCCTCAGCAGCTTGACCTGGAGTGCGAGCGGCATGTCCCCGATTTCATCGAGAAAGAGCGTGCCGCCGTCGGCGGCCTTGAATAGCCCCTCATGGTCTTGATTCGCACCCGTGAACGCGCCTTTTTTGTGCCCAAACAACTCCGATTCCAGCAACGGCTCGGGGATCGCGCCGCAGTTTACGGCGATAAAGGCTTTCTTGCCGCGACGGCTCGTGTTGTGAATCGCCTTGGCCAATAGCTCCTTGCCGGTGCCGCTCTCTCCGTGGATAAAGACGCTGGCCTCGCTCGGGGCAATCATTTTCGCGCGCTGCAGGACATCCTCCATCAAGGGGCTGCGGCTGATGATCTCAGCGCGCCAGCTATTGATCTGGTTGCCCGTGCCTTCCGATTCCACCACGCCCGACAAGCGCAAGGCGTTTTCCACCTGTTGCAGGAGCGCGGGCGCCTCGAATGGTTTGGTAACGAAGCCGAACACACCATTTTTGGTAGCCTCGACGGCATCCGGAATCGAGCCGTGAGCAGTGAGGATAATCACAGGCAAAGTGGGGTGCTGCTTGTGCAGATTCTGGAACAGCGCCATGCCGTCCATGCCGTCCATGCGCAGGTCCGTGATCACCAGATGCGGCCTGACGCCTGCGAAGTTCGATAGGGCTTCCTCACCGCTTTGAGCCGTTGCCACTTCGTAGCCGTTGGATTTGAGGCGAATGGAGAGTAGGCGCAGTACTCCCGGGTCGTCATCGACCACCAGAATACGGTAGCCTGTGGCCATGTTGGGTTTCACTCCGCTAGTGCCGATTACGCTGCTGAATGCTTTTCTCAATAGCCCTTAGGCCATCGAGCTGCTCGTGCAATTTCCGATTCTCCTCCTGCAGTGCTTCGAGTCTGCTCTGATACGTTTCTATATTGGCTTGCGCTCCATGGGCGGCGTTGCGTGTTTGGATCAAGTCACGTAACAGCAAGGCAAGCTTACCCTCCGGGGAATACCGGCTGAAGGCGTTATCCAAGCATGGGCCCAACAAAGCGTCCCCGTCGCGCACGCCTCCATGGGCTGATAGTCGACTGAGTACCATAGCAGATTTTAACCGATCCGTGCTGCAATCACCCTTTCCCAAACCGTGCTCAAGTTGATCGAGGCGGGTTTTCAGCCGACTGTAGTCGAGCCCGTGAAGACCTTTATAGTAGCTCAGCAGGTTCGCGATCCGCCTCGCCTCGGGTCGAGTGAGCTCCACCCCACCGAGATCGCCCGAATCCTGGTGGCTCCTCATGGGAAAATACTGACAGCCCGCCACGGCGAGGAAAACGGCGAGCAGAATCAACGTGAGCGGCGTTTTGCCCATGCATGAAAGCCCGTTAATGCGCTTGTTCGATTGTTCACGTTCAAGGTTCATACCTATCCGCTCAGCTCCACAAGCACACTTGGGCCTGAAGGCCGGATGCGAAGCACATCAATCACTTCGACAAAATACCCGTTTAGAACTGCGACACGACTGATTAACGCGTTAGGAGCTAAA
>NZ_JBXWZQ010000236.1:0-5140 GCF_059432795.1 Nitrococcus sp.
TCGTAGAATTACAGGGACAAAGGCACGAAATCTCCCTTCGAGGCTGACCCTGGATAGGCGAGGTTCCATCACGCGTATTGCGGTGCTGGTATGCTGTCCATTGCAAGCCGCGCGAGGATGAGCGCGCCGAGCGGCATCTGAGCCGGCAGCGCTACGAAGCCTTCCGCCCGTTTATCCAGGTGGGCCGGCGCCGGGCCGGGCGCATGGCCACGCTCATTGAATCGCTCTTCCCCGGTATCTCTTCGTTCACCTAGATGCCCTTGCCGAGAACGCTGCCCCCATTCACTTTACCCTTGGTGTGGCGGGGCTTGTGATATTCCGCAAAGGCCCGGCGGAGACGCCGGAGGCGGTTATTCGCGAGCTTCGCGCGCGAACGGACGCGCACGGCGGCTGTGTGGCGCTGCAGATAACGCCCCAGTGGCGGGCAGAAGGTAAAAGGCGGAGGCGCAGCGTATGAAGTGCCATGTGTGCGGTGGATCATTGGAGAGCGTCGCGACGGACCTGCCGTTCAAACTGGACGATCGCCGGATTCTGATCGTCAAGGGCCTACCTGTCGAACAATGCGCCTCATGCGGCGAGTATTTGGTCTCTGATGCCGTCATGCAGGTGCTCGACCAACTTATCGAAGATACTGATGAAGCGGTGGAATTGGAGATTCGCCGCTATGTAGCATAGAGCGTACGGCGTGGTGCTCGGCCGCTCCGACATGGGCTGGTTTGGGATAGCGCACCGTAAGGCGCAATCATAGAGCAGATTCGCCGGACAACCCGTCTTCGCCGCCCTGATCCCATTGCACCTTGCTCTCACCTCCTTGCCTTTGGCCCGCGGTTGTGGTGTAAATTACATTTGTTCATTAGTTGAACGTACGTGGCGCCTGGCGGGCCTGCTGACGGAGCCGCCGCGATGGGCAACAGCCACAGCAGAAGACCAAGCCATGCGCTCTGAGGATCTGCGCTTCCAGGTGCTGCGCCACTTGGAACAAGAGCCGGACATGACTCAGCGCGAGCTGGCCGCTGCGCTTGGCATCAGCCTCGCAGGGGCAACTGCTCGAAATCTCTGGCTCGCCCAATTGCGTCATTCCGGCGCAGGCCGGACAAAATCGTCAGGACCGATTTTGAACAGCTTTAGCTGGCCCGATAGGGCACACGCCACGGATGGTGTGCGTAATCCATTTTCCTCTCGCAACAGACGCCACAAGCGCGCCTATCTCTACAAGCTGACCCCGCAGGGCCTCTCCGAGAAGGCCGCGCTGGCACTGCGCTTTTTACGGATCGAAGCCCTGCGTGCCGAAATCGCCACGTCCAATCGCATGGACAGGGGGAGTAACCATCATGCGGCGCTGGTATGTTGTGCACTGCAAGCCGCGTGAGGACGCGCGGGCCGAGCGGCACCTGAGCAACCAGCGCTATGAAGTCTTCCGGCCGCTGGTGCGGCTGCGCCGCCGCCGAAATGCTGGGATGACCACCGTCATCGAATCACTTTTCCTTCGATACCTCTTCGTGCATCTGGATGAGGCGGCCGAGAACTGGGCGCCTATCCGCTGCACACGCGGCGGGATGGGGCTCGTCGCCTTCGGCCACGGCCCGACCGAAGTGCCGGAGCCGGTCATCGACGAGCTGCGCGCGCGAATGGAGGCGCGCAGCGGCTGCCTGGATCTGATCACCGCGCCGCAACTGCGCCGCAATCAAAAGGTGCGCCTCATCGAGGGACCGTTTGCGGGCTACGAGGCATTGTTTCACGCCCGCCGCGGCGAGGACCGCGTGGGTGGTGCTGCTCGATGTCATGCGCCAGGCCCAGCGCCTGACAGTGCCGGAGGGCGCCTTGGCCGAGGCTTAAAAAGTCTCGTCCGCGCACGAAAATCAACGCCTTGGCACATGGGGAGCGACACCCCAGGCGGTAGCGTGCCCGGATGGATCGCCGCAGCTAACGGAGAAACCTTGCTGCGTGCAAGTTGGTATTGGAGCGGCGCCGGTTTCATCGGCTCCGCGGTCGTGGGCTATCTGGCGCAGGGCGGGTTATAGTATGTTGACGCGCATGGACGGGAGAACGATCTGATGAGCGAGCTATACCGGATCACCGTCAACCCAGAACAGTGCGGCGGGCGCCCGTGCATTCGGGGCCTACGAGTCCGGGTGAAGGATATTCTGGATCTGCTGGCAGCGGGTGCCTCCCGAGAGGAGATCCTCGAAGATTTCCCTTACCTTGAACCCGCAGACATTACGGCGGCGCTAGAGTTCGCTGCCCGCCAGAGCGACCACCCGATCCTGCATGTAGCTTGATGCGCTTTCTGGTGGACGCGCAACTCCCGCCAGCTTTGGCTCGCTGGCTGGAGGCTCAGGGCTACGAAGCAGAACATGTCGCCGACATCGGTATGACGGCAGCATCGGATATTGCCATATGGGAACAGGCAAAAACGAGTGGTGCGGCAATCATTACCAAAGATGAAGACTTCACAGTATTGCGCAACATGAGCGCCGATCCGAATCCAGCCGTGGTTTGGTTGCGAATCGGCAATACGCGCAGAGCGGAGCTACTACGTTGGTTTGAACCCTTGTTGGCTCAGGTTACCAGGGCCTTGGAACGTGGCGAGGCGCTGATCGAGGTCAACTAAAAACCTGAAACGGAGCGCTCTGGTACGCCGTGCACTGCAAGCCGCGTGAGGACGAGCACGCCGAGCGGTACTTGAGCCGTCGGCGCTACGTGGTGTACCGCTCGCTGGTCCGGCTGCGCCGACGCCGAAGTGCTCGGATGACCACCGTCATTGAATCCCTCTTCCCCCGATACCTCTTCGTGCATCTGGATGATGATGTGGCCGAGAACTGGGCGCCCATCCGCTGCACACGCGGCGTGATGGGGCTCGTGGGCTTCGGCTGCGGTCCGGCTGCCGCGCAGAGAACCGCGTGGTGGTGCTGCTCGACCCCGGCGCCACTCGTCCTGGCAAGGAAGAGAAGCAACCGTGAACCATGATCAGAACTTCAAAAACCTCATCCTGGACTACCCCCACCAAGCGCTTCGCTTCTTTGCCGCCGAAGAGGCCGGCGGCATTGACCCGGCCACCCGCATCTTGCCGGTGCGCCAAGAGCAGCTCCAGGAGCGATTAGGGGAGCGCTTTCGCGAGCTGGACGTGCCGCTGCTGGTGGAGTGGCCGGACGGGCGTCGCGAGGCGGTGCTGTTCGTGGTGGAGGAAGAAAGTGATCCACGGCGTTTCTCCATCCACCGTTTGGCTCACTACTGCCTGGATCTCGCGGAGCTGCTCGCCATCACTGGGGTGGTGCCGGTGGTCATCTTCCTGCGCGGCCACGGCGCGCCGCGCGAGCTGATCCTCGGCGGCGATCGCCATCAGTACCTGCGGTTTCACTATTTGGCCTGCGAGCTCGCCTCGCTACCGGCCGAGTCGTACCTGCACCGAGACAACCTGGTCGCCCGGCTAAACCTGCCGAATATGGCCTACCCCGCGGCGCGCAAGCTGGAGGTCTTCGCCCAGGCGCTGCGGGGTCTGCTGGCGCTGGAGCCGGACCCGGAGCGCCAGGCCAAGTACCTGGATTTCATCGACATCTATGCCGCGCTGGATGATAATGAACGCCGTGTGTTCCAGACACACTACCCCGACGAGGTGCAAGCCATGAGCTCATTCGCCGAGCGCTTTACGGAGCGCGGTTTGAAGCAGGGCCTGCAGCAAGGTCTTCAGCAAGGCCTTCAGCAAGGCCTTCAGCAGGGCGAGGCCGCTGTCCTGATCCGTCAGATGGAGCGCAAGTTTGGCATTCTCACCGAAGCCCAGCGCCGGCGCATCGAGACGGCGGACGCCGAGACGCTGCTCATTTGGTCCGAGCGTATTCTCACGGCGCACGGCCCGGATGAGGTGCTGCGCTGATCCCCTTGAGCCAACTCAATGAGCGGGGGTAGGGCGCAATAGCTGATATGCCTTTAAGATCGCGTGCTTGGCATACTCTGTGTTTGACGTGGCCATGCGCACACACAATCGCATTGAGATGAACCCGGAAGTCATGGCCGGCAAGCCTGTGGTCCGCGGCACGCGTATCACGGTTGAGCAAATCCTGCGCGAATTAAGCTCTGGCATGACCCCAGAACAAATCGTCCACGCCCTCTCTGCCAACATGACTTACTGTAGGGCGGTAAGAGGTTGCATTCGGATAACGTCCTTGTATTTGCTGGCTGACGAAAACATCCCGGCGCCGTTGGTGCGCAGGCTTCGAGAGCAAGGTGCGGATGTGCTTTATATTTCCGAGCGTCGAACAAGCTGTGGAGGAGGCAAACGTGCCGAATATGACTGCTAAAGAGGCTGCACGGCGGATCATCGACCACTTGCCAGAACAAGCCAGCTGGGATGACATCATGTACGAGCTCTATGTCAAGCAAAAGATCGAGCACGGCCTAAAAGCGGCCGAGGAGGGGCGTACCGTCGCTCACGAGGAGGCGAAGCGACGGTTGAAGCCGAACCCGACGATGTGCGGGAGCTGATTTTCCAGGGCTACCGGATCCTCTACCGATCAACCTCAGAGCGCGTGCAGGTCATCACTGTCATCCATGGCAGCCGTAATCTTGCCGCCAGGGATGTAAAACCCTGGGATGTGGTATGAAGACGGAGAGTCGGAGGCAGCGGAGCACTGCGCTCAATGCAGGGCCAGTTGGCCATGACTGCTTCCGGTGGAGCGAAACGCGTTGCACCACGCCTCGGTGGCCCCGAGCCGCAGAAAGACGCGCTGGCCTGTCATAACGGCAGCGAGTCGAGGGAATGAATGACTATGGTATTATGGCTATAGGCATTTATTCGGGGGTGCTGGCGATGCAGACATCCAAGGCACGGTTCAAGCCGCGCGCGCTGGAGTACTTCCGCCGGATACAAGAGACCGGCGAGGAGCTGATCATCACGGATCATGGCCGTCCCGCTATTCGCATCACGCGCTATTGTCCCTCCGAACGGGATCCCTTCCGGGCTCTACGCGGCTCGGTCAAACGCTCCGATAGTCCGGAAATGCCAGTCGGGGAGGATGACTGGGAAGCGACGCGGTGATCTTGCTTGATACCCATGTTTGGATCTGGTGGATGAGTGGACCGGAACGACTCTCGATGCCGGCGCGGAGGGTGCTGAATGATGCTTTAGAGCAGGGTGGTCCTATAT
>NZ_JBXWZQ010000237.1:0-7629 GCF_059432795.1 Nitrococcus sp.
TCGCGCGGCGACAAACAAGCCGACGATCCTTGCCAACCGGCCGAAGCCCGGTAATCATGCCTTGGCCGCGACACCCGGTTCTAACCCTGATTGTCGCTGACTTCTCACCCAGATCGTCGCTCTACACGCAGCATCGCGTCGTCTGTCAACGGCAACTGAAAACTGACCCACTTGGGCGGTGGTTCGGAAATCGAAAACTGACCCACCCAGCGCTGTTCTAAACGGTCACTGCTGGTTTGACGACGCCTGCTTTGCGCTTCTCTTTCAGCCGGTAGCTGTCTCCTTTGATTTGAATAACGTTGGCATGGTGCAGAATGCGATCGAGCATGGCTGAGGTCAGGGCGGTGTTGCCGGCAAAGGCTTCATCCCACTGGCCGAAGGACAGATTCGAGGTGAGCACGATCGAGCCGCGCTCGTAGCGTTTGGCAATGACTTGGAAGAACAGATTGGCCTGCTCCCGGGACATCGGCAGATAGCCGATCTCATCGATGATCAACAGGCTCGGGCCCTGGACGCTGCGCTGCAGGAAGGGTTTCAATCGCCCCTGGCGCTGCGCGGTATCGAGCTGCAGCAGTAAATCGGTGGCGGTCATGAAGCGGGTCTTGAAACCGGCTTGAGTCGCCAGATAGCCCAGACCCAGGGCGAGATGCGTCTTCCCGACACCGCTTGGGCCCAGCAAGACCACGTTCTCGCGTCGCTCGATGAAAGCGAGCGAGGCCAGTTCCATGATCTGCTTCCTGGGTGCGCCAACGGCAAACTGGAAGTCGAAATCATCGAGCAGCTTGATACCGGGAAACCCGGCCATTTTCACCAGCATGGTCCGACTGCGCTGTCGGCGAGCGTCCATCTCGGCCTTGAGACAGTGTTCGAGGAAATCGGTGTAACTGCTCTCTTCCCGGGCTGCCGTCTCTGCCAAGGCGGCATACTGTCCCTCGACTCCGCCGAGCCCGAGTGTGTCGCAAAGCGCTGTCAGACGTTCCGTTTGAAGGCTCATACCTGCCCCTGCGCCAGCAGCGCGTCATAGACTGACAGCGGATGATGTAGCCGGATGGGCTCGAAGCGCTGAGCAACAGGCTTGATCAGCTCCTGCGCCGGTGGTGCCGGTTGTTTCGTTGCAACGGGCTCGGGCAGCAGTGCCTGCACTTCCTCCTTCCAGCGCTGTGCGGGAATCGCCTGCATCGTGCCATGGACTCGGGCATTGGCTACGTCGCGCAACCACTTTCGAACCTCCAGATTCGCGGTGTCCACGTCCACAATCAGGCCTGCCTGCTTCGGTTGCGTGGCCAGTGGCACATAGAAGCTCCGGCGCAGATAGCCGATAAAGCGCTCCACTTTGCCCTTGGTTCTCGCCCGATAGGGGCGGCAGAGCCGGGGGGCGAACCCGAGATCCTTGGCGAGCGACCACAGCCCGGCATGGAAGCGGTGCTGTCCGCTACCGTAGGCATCGCGCTGCGTAACCACGGTGCGCATGTTGTCGTAGAGCACCTCTCGGGGGATACCCTGGAAGTAGGCAAAGGCGTTTTCATGGCAGCGTCTCAGCGTCGCGAACTGCTCATTGGTCACGAACTCGACGTAGCAGTAACGGCTCCAGCCCAGGGTTGCGACGAATGCGGACAGAGGAAGTTTACCGCGGCGGAAAACACCCCAGTCCACCTGCATCTGCTGCCCTGGCTCGGTTTCGAATCGCACCACTGGATCCGGCCGAGGCGTTGGCTTCAGCGCTGCCAGGAAATACCGCAGCAGGCGCTCTCCACCCTGATAGCCCAGCGCCTGTATCTCGCGGCACAGCACGGTGGCCGGAATCCACTCCGGGCGAGCGGCGGCAACGCGTTCCCGAAGGTAATCGGTATAAGGGCCGAGCTTCCCCGGCTTCTGCGCACGTGCAGCATACGCCGGCTCGGCATCATCACGCAGATACCTGCGTACCGTGTTGCGGGAGATACCGAGTTGGCGGGAAATCTCCCGGAGGCTGACCCCCTGGCGGTGCAATATTCTGATCTCCATACACCCTTCCTGCTTGATCATCTCGTCCCCGCACCAGTGCTGCTGTGGGCAGGGAGGTTAAATGAAAGGGTGGGTCAGTTTTCGTTTGCCGAGACGGGTCAGTTTTTCATTGCCGGTCACAGTCTACCGAATCGATGAACCCGAGGTCCGTGAGTCGCCGAAGGGCCTCGGCGACCTTGGTGCGGACGGTCTCGGCGGCGATCCGTTCGTCGAACTTCCTGCGCCGTGGATTAAGGGTCCGGACCAGCGTCTCCGTTCCCAATAGCCCCGAAAGCCTCTGCAGAAGCATCTCACGCTGAACCATGCCCCCGTGCTGCAGGGTGGCGGGATCGAGGTACATCAGCGCGAGCGTCTGGCCGACGAGCATCTCGCCAGCGGTCAGTTGGCGTCGGCCGAGTCGATCCCCCGAGGGTAGGAGGTAGAAGTACCCGTCCGCCCGCTGCATCAGCTCACAGCCGAACCGCCGATAGAAGGGCTCGAGGTGGTCGAGGGCATCGACGAGGTAGTCATAGGCGGTGCCGTCGTCGCGCCCGACGTGCCGACCGCGACGAAGGGCGAGGTCCACCTCGGGAAAGTGCTCGTCGCTGACGGCCTCTTCGAGGGACTGAAAGCTGGAGGTGGTCACCGTCGCTCTCCCTCCCTCGGCAGTTCCCAGTCCTCCAATTCCAGGCGTGGCGCAACGGTACGCCACGGACGCTCAATCGCGCTGCGTGTCCAGGTGATGCGCGCGAGCACGTCGGCCACACGGCCTGTGACGGCGTAACGAAGATCAGTGGGAAACTGCGGTAACGCCCACTCGGTCACCTCGGCCAGGGACCGAGCGCCTGCGGCCAGCGCGCCTTCCACCAATGTCTCGATGTTCAGGCCGGCATCTTCCGGATCGACAAGATCGGGCGAGCCCTCCCGGTCCGTACGTGGTCTCATGACAGCTGGCCGCTCAACTCGTGAGTCGAGGGGACGGAGCAGCCGGATTGACGGTGCCGCCGCCGCGAGCAAGTGGAACGGTGTCGACGGCCAGTTCGCGACCTGGTCGCGCAGCCGCTGACTCAACGCGCGGTCGGGGTCGAGGCGTACGACATCGCGAAGATAACGATGAACGTATTGGTAATACTCCGACCACGCACGCTGCCGGGCGCCGCCCCAGGCCGCTATGCGATCGACGTGTTCGATGACGCGTTGCACCGCCTCTTCGGGCTCGGCCTGCTCCGCCTCGGAAGCCAAGGCCTGAATCTCTTGCAGCAGCGCGACGAAGTGATGGGTGTCGCGGAGCAGGACCTCGTTAAGTTCCCGCAGCGTATTGGTGGTCGTGTCGAGCAGCGACTGGCATCGATCGACGGCACCGAACCAATCCGCCTGCAGCAGTTTGGCGATCTCTGCCTGCACCTCTTCCTGTTGCGAATCGAGCCCGCGCTGCCGGCGCTCAATGCCGCCGACAAGATCGCCAACGGTTATCCGCAGGGGAGCCACCACATGCTCCCGCCAGGCGTCCTCGGTGTCAGCACGCCTGGCTGCCGCGAGGATCTCGGCAAGCTGAGCCCGAAGCGTGCCCGTGAGTAGGGTCAAGCTCTCGCGTGTGAGTGCTTCATCGGCGAGGAAGTACTCGACGACTGCGGCCGCCAGTCGCGTCAGCGTGTACTCACCCGATCGAACGATGCCCGCGCCATCCACTCGGGCCAGCATGCGCTGGTCGCGGAGTCGTTGTATGGCGTGGGTCGCTCGCTTGCGTGGACGCTCCGCACCCGGATCTACCACGTCGCATACCTGCTCGAACATGTCGATCAGCACGTCTTCTTCGAACGACGCGAGCGACGCCCGGTCGGCCCGCAGGTACAGGCCGGCAAGAAAACACAGGTCGAGCGTTTTCAGATCGAGATTGATCTGGTCTCGTGCGAGTGCAGCAATGAGGCGGCTCGGATCCGATGGCATCAATCGCTCCTGCGGAGCTTCGCTGCAGCGATCGCGTGCGGCATGATGAATCCGGTAACACCTTCGATCACCTCAGGTAGGCTGCCGGGACGAAGCGCCACGTTGTCCAGAAAAGCATTCCACTGACGCTGCTTCTGCTCATCCTCGGCGAAGGCCGGAGTAAGGGCATCCGGTAGGTTGACCGGGACCTCGGTCTCGCGCCGTTCGAAGGTCGCGGCGATTGCACGTGCCAGCCGGTCGTCGTCGAACGGAAACGACTGGCTGAGGAGCCAAATGTCATAGAAGTCCTTCATCCGGCTGTTCGCGCGCCCAAGCGCCACCATGGCCTGGAATTTCTCGGCAATCACCGTTTCGCGGGTATACGCGCGCAGGCGAGGTGCGGGAAGGTCCAGCATGCACGGGTAGTCGATGACCTCGGCACCTGGCTCCAACGCGTCTCCGAATGCGACGTCGACTGTTACAACGATGCGGGCACCACTGATCGATGCGGTCGTGCGCAGCCGCAGTCCGCCGTACTCGAGCTCCTCCCGGATCTGGTCGACACGTACCGCGTTCGAATCGAACTCGACGCCATCCTCGACGTCTATCGCGAGAATCTCCTGGAATGCTGCAACCATCGCCTCCGGCCTTGGATCGCCGAACCCCAACAGGTCGAGATCACGCGTAGCACGGTGTGGGTCCGTAAACCAGCTCGTCAGCAGCATCGCGCCCTTGAGTACGAATCGGTCCGAGAAGGGCGACGTGCTGAGACGGTAAAGCAGGCGTTCCAACGCATAGCGGGTGAGTATCAGCTCGAAACTCTGTCCCGTTTCTCGGGAGAGATTCTGCAGTCGCGCCCGCACGGAGGCGCCGACGTTTCTGATCTCCCTAGGCATTGGCGGTCAGTGCCTCGAGATACGGCCGCACGACTGTGGACACCCCGCCCTTCTCGGCTTGGCGAGCAATTTCCGCGGGAGTCGCCTTGCGTTGCCGCAGCGCCTCCTGGAGCCCCTCGATCGCGACAGACTGGCCCACTTTCCCGCGATGTCGGAAGCAATCTGCTACCGTCTTGGCCACGCCGAAGACTTTCACCGACACGCCTTCGATCACGTGCATCTCGATGCCCTCCCTCAGCAGGCTGTCTGTGAAACGCACAATACGGATGCCCGTACCGCTGCGCTGCGGCGCCCAGTTCTTGGGTCCGATCGCCATCCAGACTTTCGGAGGTAGCTGGTCGGTTAGGCCATGGAATGCCAGCGCCGAGACGAGACACACGATGCCCTTGGGCACCCGCTTCGCGGCCTCCGCCAGGCTGTGATTGGGGTCCAGGTCGGCATCTGGCAGCTGATAGACGCCCCGCGACAGGCGGATGACTTCGCCGGCTCGCTCCATACGACTCATTGTCGCCGCGGTCACGCCGGCCTCGCGCAGCTCGAGCAGGCGCATGATTCCCTGCTTCTTCAGCAGGGTTTGGGCGAGCTCACGCTGCGTTCGGGGCTTTGCCATTGATACAAATACTTGATGTGTAGACCCTATGCACTAAGGCTTTGTATCATCTACCCGCGCGGCGCGCCACCTTAATGAGCGCTGGCGGGCGGATGTGGGGTCAGTCGAGCATCGTGACAGAGGAACAAGACGCAACGCAGGCACCGGCGTCGCTGACTGACAGCAGCGAGGGCCCGGTCAGTCGAGAAGCGCTATACGAGATGGTCTGGACCGAGCCCATGCTCCGGGTGGCGGCCCGGTTCGGCGTCTCGTCCAGCTACATGGCGCGCGTCTGCACGCTGCTCAACGTACCGCGGCCTGAGCGCGGCTATTGGGCGAAGCTGGCGGTCGGCAAAGCGCCGAAGCAACCGCCGCTCCCCGAACCGCGTCCGGGCGACCTGCTCGAGTGGACGCGGGACGGAGCTCTGCCGAAGCGGGCCCGGTCCCTCCCGAAGCCGCCCGACCAGCGGCCACGAGGGAAGCGCACGGTAAAGCGGCAGCTTCCGGATCGGCATCAACTGGTCAGCGGAGCCAAGCCGCTCTTCGAGGCAGGTCGTCTCTCCTGGCACGGCAAATACCTCAAGCCGGCCAAAAAACTGCTCGTCGACCTGGCAGTCACCCAGACCGGGTTGGATAAGGCTATCGCCTTTGCGAACGAGCTCTTCCTGGCGCTGGAAGCCAGGGACCATCGCGTGGTCATCGCGCCCAATTCGAAGCGATTCCATCGCGCGGATGTCGACGAGCGAGAGAATCCCGGAAAAGGCCACCACCATCACGATCTGTGGTCACCGATGCGCTGCACCGTGGTCTACATCGGCACCGTGGCAATCGGCCTCACCGTCATCGAGATGTCCGAGGAAGCTGAGGCCCGCTACGTGAACGGCGAGTACGTTCGGCTGACCGACTACGTACCCAAGCGCCGTGGCCGGTACGTTCACGACCATGGCTGGACGAGCACCCACGACTTCCCGACCGGGCGCCTCTGTCTCCAGGCCTACTCGCCGTATCCGCGGACAGATTGGACCCAGCAATGGCGAGAGACACCGTCCCGGGACATGTCCGGCAGGATCCCATCCATTGTTCGGGAGCTGTAGAAGGCCACGGTCGAAATCGCGCGACTCGTCGAGGAAGGAGAGCGCCAGGCGGAGATCGAACGAAAACGCCGGGAAGCTGAGTATGAGCGCTGGCGTCGCGAAGAGGAGGCGCGGCAGGCCGCGAAGGCGTTGAAGGACAGCAAAGAGGAACTGCTCCAGGTCATCGATGCCTGGGCGGAAGCCAAGCGACTCGAGGAGTTCTTCGCGGACGCCGAACGCCGGGCGCGGGATTTACCTGACGAGCGACGGGAGCGCACAATAGAGCGACTTCGACGGGCGCGCGCCCTGATCGGCAGCACCGATGCGCTGGAGCGATTCAGCGCATGGCGAGCGCCTGAAGAGCGTTAAAGTCTGCTGGAATCTCGCCAAGAAGCCAGGCGAAGTCATCTGGGGGTATCTATGGGGGCATTTCTGGCGTTTAGCAGCGTAACGCATTGATTTATAAGGCGATGTGATTGTCGCCGCCTCCACCAATTCGATCTCCAAAGCCGTCTAGCGACGGCTTTTTTATTGTCTATAAACAGTGGCTTAACGTCCCTTGGAATCCACTGCAGACCGGAATCCACTGCGGACCGGCGTCCACGACGATACCCACGCGCCGCGTCAGGCCCTGCTCGGGCAGGTGCCCGTTGATGGCCACCGGGCGAATCAGCGTTCAACCGCCGGGGCGGTCAGCTGCGGGCGACCGGTCAGAAACGTCTCAAGACCCGGCTCGGCGCGAGCCCGCAAGCTTCTTGCGAACCGGATCGATTCCGCCGGTACGCCATCCGCGATCTCGGCATTCCCTGAAGCAGTAGCTCCCCCTCTACGCCAGCGGTTCGAGCGGTGTAACCTGGTGGCCATGGGGGCGTTCTACGAACACCACGCGGCACGTTACTGCCGGGCAACCCGGGACATCGACATCACTGCGGTGCGGGCAGCATTCCTCGCGCATCTGCCGATGGGTGGTCGTATCCTGGACGCCGGCTGCGGCTCCGGGCGTGACGGCCGGGCCTTTCTCGATGCCGGGTATGTCGTGGCGGCGTTCGACGGTTCCGCGCCGCTGGCCGAACTGGCGGGTTCTCACATCGGCCAGCCAGTGCGCGTGCTGGACTTTCGGGAGGTGGACTGGCAATCAGAGTTCGACGGAGTCTGGGCCTGT
>NZ_JBXWZQ010000238.1:0-2625 GCF_059432795.1 Nitrococcus sp.
ATCCTGTCGCCTCCGTGCGGATCGGGCTACCGCCATACTCCATGCCCTTGCCCGTGAGGACGCCGGTGTAGCGATTGGTCAGCCGCTTGTACTGACCAAACATGAAGCCGATCTCCCGCGCGCCGACGCCGATATCCCCGGCCGGCACGTCGATGTCGTCGCCGACGTGTCGATGCAGTTCGGTCATGAAAGACTGACAGAAGCGCATCACCTCGTTGTCGGACTTGCCCTTGGGACTAAAGTCGGCGCCGCCCTTGGCGCCGCCCATCGGCAGTCCGGTGAGGCTGTTTTTGAAGGTCTGCTCGAAGGCCAGAAACTTGAGAATGCTCTGGTTTACGCTGGGATGGAAGCGCAGCCCGCCCTTGTATGGGCCGATGGCATTGCTGTTCTGCACCCGATAGCCGCGATTCACGCGGACGTTGCCGTTGTCGTCTTCCCAGCAGACGCGGAAACTCAGCACACGGTCTGGCTCGGCGATGCGCCGTAGAATCTGCTTCTCGTGGTAGATTTCTTTGTCAGCGATGTAGTCGAATACGTTCGACGCTACCTCGTAAACGGCCTGATGAAATTCGGTCTCATGGGGGTTGCGCCGCCTGAGACCATCCATGAACTGCTCAAGATTCACGTGATCGGAAATCGCCATGTCCTCCTCCCAGGTTGGACCGGCGGCCGAACTGCCTTTGGCGGCACATGCCGGCGAAGGGTCTCATTTAGACGCAAATCGTATCGAGCCGCAACCGGGGAGTTTCAGTTCCGCTTTGCCGCCCCGACGACGAGACCGAGTGGGCCCGTCACCACCGCTACACTTCGCTGCGCCAATCGCTGAACCCGGTGGATGAGAGTGCCTGGCCTGCCTCGCTGCGCCCGCCAGCCCAGCACGATGATGCCGGATCAGCCTCGACCGTCCCAATCACGTTCAACCCTGGGCCGGGTCACGCACCCGCGCGGAGAAACGAACATGAACAACACACGCAAAGCCACCCGGAGCGCAAGGACGCGTACAAGAAGGGCTCTTCAGCATTAATGGGGTAGAGCCAAAAAGTTTGCGGGATCAACAGGTTAGCTGGTGCCGGAACGCGGAATCGAACCGCGGACCTACTGATTACGAAATAGCGCTACTTCTCTCCCTGAGCTTTACGCCACCTCACAAATCAGTAGTTCTCACCCGCCGCAAGCACTGCTAAATCGAGCCTGTGTACACCATCGTTATCCCTCGTTACTATCACAGGGTAACGGCGCATAACGGTCCTCGCGCGTTACCCTGCCGTTACCCTCGGACCCCTTGGCACCTGAGAAGCAGCCCATGAGATTCACCGCCGCGGCCGTCGAGAAGCTCAAGCCAGACACCACCCGGCGCGAGGTTCCAGACGACGGTTGCCCGGGGCTCTACCTGCTCATCCAACCATCTGGCAAGAAGTCGTGGGCGGTGCGCGGACGGCTGCACGGTAAGCCGGTGAAGCTCACCATCGGCCGCTACCCCGCCTTCGACCTCAAGCTGGCACGCGAAGAAGCAGGGGCGCTGCTGCGGTCGCTGGAGCGCGACGAGGACCCGCGGCTCGAGCGCGCGGAGCGGAAGCGGCAGGCTGAGCGCGCGGCCGCCACCACGGTCGCCTCCGTCGTGTCGCTGTGGCTCAAGCGAGACCAAGCCGGCAATCGCTCCCACGACGAGGTAAAGCGCCTCATGGAGCGTGAGGTCATACCCAGATGGGGCAAGCGACCCATCGCCAGCGTCACCGTGGAGGACGTGCACGAGCTGCTGGACGCGGTCGCTGATCGTGGCGCCACCACGATGGCCAGGCGCCTGCACGCCCACCTGCACCGCCTGTTCCGATGGTCAGCCGGCCGCCGCTACGTTACCGCGAACCCGCTTGCCGACCTTCCAAAGCCGGGCAGCGAGCGCAGCCGCGACCGCGTGCTCACCAGCGAGGAGCTACAGCGTCTGTGGCAGGCCACCCTCCAACTAGGCTACCCGTTCGGTCCTGCCTACCGCCTGCTGCTGCTCACGGGTGCCCGCAAGAGCGAGGTTGGAGAACTTCGGTGGAGCGAGGTTGCCGACAACCAGATCGAACTCGCCGGTGCTCGTACCAAGACCGACGAGCCGCGTCTCATTCCTCTGTCGCCGCAGGTGGTCAGCGAGCTGGGAAGCCTTCCGCGCGTCAAGGGCAAACCGGGCTGGGTGTTCACAACGAACGGCGACACGCCGGCATCTGGCTGGTCAAAGGCCAAGCGCCGGCTGGACACCCTGGTGAGCAAGCTCGACACCGCTGGCGAGAAGCTCGCCGAGCCCGCGTCGTTTCCACCGTGGCGTCTGCACGACCTGCGCCGCACCGTCGCCACCAACCTGCAGCGCCTGGGCGTTCAGCTGGAGGTCACGGAGGCCGTCCTGGGGCACGTCTCCGGCAGCCGCGCAGGCATCGTCGGCATCTACCAGCGATACGCCTGGGCTGACGAAAAGCGCGCCGCGCTCGATCTCTGGGGCAACTACCTGGAAGAGCTGGCCGCACCTCAGCCCTCCCAGGAGAAAGCCTCATGAGCAACCTGAACTTTAACGAGCTAGAGGACGCCGCCGGGGTGCGCTTCCCTACGCCGGCACGACTGCTGATCAAGCTGGCGGTCAGCCAGTTC
>NZ_JBXWZQ010000239.1:0-3799 GCF_059432795.1 Nitrococcus sp.
CCAGTCGGTTTGGTTCCCGAGCTGGTCGCCGGTTCCCGTGGCTTCGCGTCCTGGCCACGTTCCTCCGCCGGGAACCGCACCAGTCGATTTTTGAAATTATAGTCTATAAATCCGGATCCGTGGGCGCAGGGAGGCTCTCCCTGTCGGCCGGCAGCCGGCTCCGCCGGATCTGGGATTCGGAGATCAAATTGCGGGTGGGTTTAGTGGCGCGCGCATGGAAGCGACGGACGCCACTTCTGCTATCGACCCGAAGCGGAAATTAAAAGAACCGCAGTGTCCGTGATTGTTGCCGTCGCGATACGGGTCGCCACCGACCAGACACCAGTCCGATAGTGGCCGGCGTGTTGGGCGGCACGGTGCTGCGCGTATTCGCACCCAAGCGCCTTCTGGCGACGGTGGCTTCCCCTACGCCGTGCTGTGACTCCAACAGCTTACTGATCGAGATCTGGATTGAGGAAGTCACCGAGCCCACCGAAGCCGACGCGAGAGGACCGGTGTCAGCCCTGCCAATCGATGCTGACAATCGTGATCGGTAAGGCAAGCCCCTTCAGCTCGACCGTGCGTTCGTTCGAGAAAGTCGGAGAATCCCGAGCGGCATTCATGGTCTGCCGGCTGGCGATAATTTCGCCACCGGCTGCGACGGAGGCGATGCGCGCGGCTTCGTGCACGCCTCTCCCGGAGTATTCCCTCTCGCGCCGGACCACGGCGGCGGCATGCAGGCCTATTCGCACCTGGGGCGCAAAGCCATGCCGGATGCGGTGGTCCTCCAAAGCGCGTTGAATATCCACGGCGCACGCAATGCCGGTGTCCACGTTCGAGAAGGTCACGAAGAACCCGTCACCGGCATGGTCGCTCTCGACGCCACCATGATCCTCGAAGCAGCGTCGCAGGGTTCGTTGATACCATTGCCGCAGGGTGTCCCAGGCTTCGTCGCCGAGCGCCTCGATCAGCTTCGTCGAATCCACGATATCGGTGAACATCAACGCTCTTACGAGCGCCTCCTTATGGGAGGGCGTTGCCCGCGAGTCGGCCAGTGCAGCCAGTCGGCTGCCCCCGCGCGTTTTCTCCAGCGCCATGCCCAGGCGATCTAGGGACGCCAGGGCAGCATCCATCTCGATAATCGCGCTGGCTTCCTCGCCATCCTCTCTCAAAGCAGTCGCCAACAATGCCTGGGCGTGCGCTGCCTCGTATGGCGAGTCCGCCTTGTTCCAGAGCTGCCAAGCGCGTTTAAAACCTTCCGCCGCCTTGCTGACCCGGTCTTCGGCAAAGTCGATCTCAGCGCGGGCGGCGACAGCGCCGGCCTGTCCGGCGGGGCTATCAAGCAGTTCAGCCAACGATTCGAGCTCCGCGGCTGCTTGATCGGCGGGCTCCTTGTGCCCTACCGCCAGCGCGCTTGAGACTTTGACGGGAAGGAGTTGGATCCGGCTCTCTCGGGAGATGATGCCGGGGTCCATCAGCGCCTGGTCGATCAGTCGCAGCGCCGTCATGGAGTCGTTCTCGGTCAGCCTTAGGCGTGCCAAGGTCGGTTGAGGGTCATGACCCAGCTCAAGCGCGCGGCGGCAAGCGTCCAATGCCGGCTGCAACTCGCCCCGCCGGAGACGAACCTCCGCCATCTCCTGATAGGCCCAACCCGCAACGCGTGGGTTGGCGACCTTCAGCTGCTCGCCCGCCAAGCGCGCATTCTGCTCTGCACCCTCGAGGTTACCTTGTTGCCGCATGACTTCCGCGCGGTGAACGGTGCACAGACCGGGGAAGTAGGCGACCGACTCGCGCTCACACCATCGACTGCTCTCCTCGGTCCACTCGGAAGCGCGGCGCCAGTCGGCGCGGTTCCGGCATGCAACAATTACACTGCAATAGATCGTCCCCGCGGCGAGCAGCCCCAGCTCATCGCTGATCGCGAGCGCCATCGCTTCGTCGTGAAGCGCCATGCCTGCCTCGAGCCGTTGATCCATCAAGTGCGCATGGCCCAGCCAAAGCAGCCCGAGCCCCTCGACATCGCGGTTTCCTAGTCGCTTACCGATTGCCATTGCCTGCTCGGCACAGCTCTTCGCCGTCTCGAAATCTCCGCGGCTTACGGCTGCCGCCGCATGCAGCGACGCCTGCCATCCATGCTCGCCGCATTCCGGCTCTTCCGCCAGTAAACGCGCAGCTTTCTGGGCGTAACCCCTGGATACCGCATCATGGCGCCGGTCAAAATGCCAATGAGCGAGCTGCAGGGCCATGCGAGCGGCGCCGCGATGGTCTCCGGTGTCGCTGTAGCGGGCCTTGGCGTATTCGAGGGCGTCGGGAAGCTCGTCATAGCAGCCGCCCCACCAGGCGGCCCAAGCCATTCTCTCGGCGTCCTCCGGCGACAGAGGTTCGCTCGCAGCCACGCTTTTCAATCGGTTAAGGGCGGTCTCCCACTGGTGGACCTCGTAAGCTTCGCGCGCTTCGTCGAGGTGTTCTTCGTTCGAGTCTGGCATAAGCGGTGCCCTGACGTATAAAGCTTGTCGGTATTCGGCGCCTAGTGTATCGCGACAGCTTGAGCACGGCACGCATATAACCTCGATCCGTACGAGAGTAAGGATCATCCCCTTGACCTGCCCTTTCATAATTGGTCCAGAAACCATGTTAGGGTTTCACAGCAAGGAAAGGCTTGTCGCCAGCTGATTCAGACCAGCGCTAAAATTTATTTAACGCAAAGCCGGTTCCCGGCGTGCAGCCGAGGTGCGGTTAATATGGGCACGATACGCTGATGAACGAAGGCGGGCTGGAAAACATCCGGAAGCATTGAAGCGCCATGCCAACCATTCAGATCATTTCCACGGCGTTGCGGCCCCGCTCCTTGCTCTGGTAAACGGCGCGGTCTACCCGATTGCACACGTCGGCCAGTCCATCACCTTGTCGATACGCCGTGACGCCGACGCTCACGGTAACCCGTCCGGGGCCGTCCACCCTGGCACTTTCCACCGTCGACCGAATCCGCTCTCCTAATACTCCGGCACCTTCCGCGTCGATCCCAGGCAATACCACCATGAATTCTTCTCCGCCCCAGCGCGCCAGCACATCACCGGCCCGCATCTGGGCGTTCGCCACCTGCGCGAGCTGCTTGAGAATATTGTCCCCGACCGCGTGGCCGTATGTATCGTTGCACGACTTGAACCGATCGATGTCGAACATGACCACCGCCAACGGGTCATTGCCGCGCTCTGCCCGCCTAATCTCCCGGGCCAGTGCCTTGTCGAACCCACGTCGGTTGTACAGACCGGTGAGGCTGTCGTGCAGCGCGTCATGCTCGAGCACGGCTTCGGCGTGTACGCGGTCGACCAAATCATTCACGAGGGCAGCAAGCACGAGCGTTGCAGACGCCACAATTAACAGGAACACCTGCAGTAGGGTTATCGCCTGCCCTGCCGCCTCTCCGAATAACGCGAACGGACCATATCCGAATGCCGTGGCGATATTAGCGATGTTTGCAGTGAAGAAGATCGACCAGGCCGCACCGAAAACGCCGTATCGCAGCGCAGCCCAGGTCAGGAAAGGCACGATCAGATACGGCAGTACCACGTCCCACCCCCCGGGCCAGTTGCGAAACGCGATCAGGTTCACCGCCAGCAGACCCGCCACGAGCAGTACGGACTCCATCCATCGCCGCGGAATCCTGGCCTCTGCCCAGGTGAGTAGAATTGGCGCCACGACCAGAGTTCCAAGGGCGTCGCCGACCACAAACTAGGGCCATCCAAGCCAGAACGGATTGCCCACACACAGCACCGATCCCAAGGTACCCACCGTGGCGCCGACCAACCGACCCAGCACC
>NZ_JBXWZQ010000240.1:0-2834 GCF_059432795.1 Nitrococcus sp.
GTGGACGTGCACATCCGGCGGCTGCGCAAGGCGATCGCCGGTCACGGCCACGACCGGCTGATCCAGACGGTGCGCGGCGCGGGCTACCGCTTTTCAGTCAATCCGTAACGTGCGCGGCCGCTGTTAGCCGGCAGCGCTCGCCAGATTCCGTAACGACCTTCCCATAAAAAGCCCCGGCGCCGGTAATAAGCGTCGTGGTTATCGAACATAATTACCTTTAGATGTGGCTTTCGCTGCGTTGCGATCGACGCTTGGCGCTTTTCCCGATAGAAATGCCCATCGGGCACCGCGCCAACGATCGCCTCGCCGTTGTCGCCATGCCTAATGCGGCGGAGTGAGCTGTTATGGCCGACAAGCCCGTTACCGTTCTCCTGGTAGAGGACAACCCGGTATACAGCCGCCTGATACAGAGACTGCTCGGGCAGTCGAAGCGGCCCGCCTTCGAGGTCGTGGCGGTCGAGCGCCTGGCGGCAGCCCTGCCGCGACTCGCTACCGGCGGCATCGACGTTGTGCTCCTCGACCTCATGCTCCCGGACAGTGAGGCGCTCGATACCTTTTATCGTGTGCGTGCCCAAGCCCTAGACGTCCCCATCGTCATTCAAAGTGCCCTCGATGACGTAAGCCTCGCAGGCAAGGTCGTCGAAAGCGGAGCGCAGGACTTTCTGCTCAAGGAGCGAATCAACGATGTCTCCCTCATCCGCTCCATTCGCTACGCCATCGAGCGCACGCGCGCGCGCGGCGCCGAGTGGTCCTCGGCCATGTTTCGCCTCGCCCAGCAGCAATTTCTCAAGACCGCCCACATCGTCGGTCTCGACGACAACATTCGCCAACGGCTGCTGTTTCCCGAGCGCGCCCAGATCGCCACGCTGCCGTTTCGGCGCGATGAGCGCGAACAGGTGGAGACCGTCTTCGCCTATCGCGTGCAACACGTGCTCGCCATGGGGCCGACCAAGGGCGGCATCCGTTACCATCAGGACGTCAATCTCGGCGAGGTCGCCGCGCTAGCCATGTGGATGACCTGGAAATGCGCCCTCATGAACCTGCCCTTCGGCGGCGCCAAGGGGGGGGTGCGGATCGATCCGAACGGGCTGACCCGCAGCGAGCTGCAGCGACTGACGCGCCGCTACGCCCTGGAATTCATTGGCATCATTGGCGCCGACAAGGACATCCCAGCGCCCGATATGGGCACCAGCGAGCAGGTCATGGCCTGGATAATGGACACCTACAGCCAACACGTCGGCTACTCCGTGCCCTCTGTGGTGACAGGCAAGCCGATTGTTCTGGGCGGCTCGCTCGGGCGCAATGAGGCGACCGGGCGGGGGCTCGTTTATTTGATCGAGGAGGTCTGTCGCCATCTCGCTGTCGAGCTCGCAAAGTCCACGGCGGTGGTCCAGGGTTTTGGCAACGTGGGCGCGCACGTCGCGGCCTTTCTCGCCGAATGCGGCGCCAGGGTGGTGGCGGTGAGCGATATGAGCACCGCAATCTACAATCCGGCCGGATTGCCGATCGATGCGCTGCGCAAATACGTGCGCGAGCACCAGATTCTCGCCGGCTGTCCCTGCGGGGAGGAAATCGAGAACCGCGAGATGCTGGAGCTCCACTGCGACATCCTCGCCCCTTGCGCATTGCAAAATCAGATTACCGCGGAAAACGCCGGACGCCTCGATTGCAGGATCCTGGCGGAGGGCGCCAACGGGCCCACGACGCTCGAGGCGGACGAGATATTGAGCGAGCGTGAAATCTTCGTGCTGCCGGATATCCTGGGCAATGCGGGTGGGGTCATCGTTTCCTATTTCGAGTGGGTGCAGGGGCTGCAGAACCTCATGTGGCCTCTCGAGGAAGTCAACGCGCGCCTGCGTGACATCTTGACCAACGCGCTTGAGCGCACCTTGCAACGCGCCGAAGCGAGCAAGGTCGATATGCGCACGGCGGCCATGATGGAGGCGCTGCAACGCGTAGAGACTGCGAAACGCCTGCGTGGTCTGTTTCCCTGACTGGAGTTCCGCATGACGCCGAGGCCGAGGCCGAGAGCGGAGGACGAGACTGGCGGCACAATGAGCGAATCGTAATGGACAGGTCGGGCGCGCCGGCGGTAAAAGAGAGCGTTGACGGCATCTGCCCGCTGTATCGATTGCAAGACGCTAAGCGAGCGTTTTCTCCCCGTTGAGAAACGCGCGCAGCTCAGTCTCGAGCCGGCCGAACCGTTGGTGCAGCCAAGAGACCGCCTCGGAAGCGCCAGAGAGTTGGTTCTCGCGGCCGACGCGCTCGACGCGTTCCGCCGCCTGTGCGGCGGAGCCGGCTCCCAAGGCTTTCAAGGAACTTTTGAGCGAATGGGCCGGCCGTTGCAGGGCCTTTGCGTCCTCTCGGTCGAGCGCTCGGTCAATTTCATCGAAGAGCTTCCCGGATTCCTCGACCACCAGTTGCACCAGTTCCTTGAGAAAATCCTCATTGCCTTGCGCCGTCTTCAATGCCGCCGACCAATCGATGAGCGCCTCGGCTCCACTTCCCGGCTCCGCTTTGGTCCCGTCCTCCTGCGCGGGCGGCATTTCACCGTCCGGCGGCCGTGCTTCGGTGGCTACGAGCGCCGCTATCGTGTCAAAGAGCTCCCGGGCACGCACGGGCTTGCTGACATAGCCGTCCATCCCAGCCTCCAGGCATCGCTCGCGGTCCCCTTTCATGGCGTGCGCCGTCAGCGCGATGATGGGCACATGGCAGCCGCTCCTGGCTTCTTTCGCGCGAATCACCGCGGTTGCTTCCAAGCCATCCATTTCCGACATTTCGACGTCCATCAGCACGACGTCGAAGCGGTCTAGATCATAGGCGGCCACGGCTTC
>NZ_JBXWZQ010000241.1:0-2765 GCF_059432795.1 Nitrococcus sp.
GCCGACCTCACTGTTATTCGTTTGGAAGAGAAACGCAACCGGGTGGTGTGCGACGGTGACACCGGCCACCGCGACTACGTGTGGACGAAGCACATGACGACTTTTTCGGCAAGGAGGCTTACATCGAACAGCGCGAGCGCGCCCATCAGCCGGCGTACCTGCGCACTTTCACCATGCAGGACAACGTCGACTCGAATGGGTTCGCCCGCAACCCCGTGGGCAGCTGGCCCATCGTGGAACCGGAGACCGGCGACGTACTGATCGACGAAGTGGGTCGCCGGTCCTATATCACCTCTATTGCCTATGGGCCCTCAAGCGGCAAGAACATCGCCTTGGGTTACCTGCCGAAGGTTTACGCGGAAGGAGGCAGAATCCTCACCATGGAGTACTTCTGCGAGCACTACCCGTTCAAGGTCGAGGCGGTAGGCTACCGGGCATTGTACGATCCGGACAACGAGCGGATGAAGTCGTAGCGTTCGGCTGCGCCGCCCACGTATACATCTCATGTAGGAGCGGCTTTAGCCGCGATTGGGGGTTAATGGGCCAGCGCCCAACATGCTGACGTTCGACGTAAGGGAGTCGATCAGCAGACAAGGTTGACAGGATGTCTACAAACACGGCCAGGAAGGCCGATACAGGAAACGGCGAATGGCGCTACTAGCGCTGGCACTCCGAGCGCACTTTGCTCTACAAGCTCGTTGCCGAGCACTATCCCCGATTCCACGAGCTTTTAGCCGATCAGGGCCACTCGCTGCCGGAATACGTGCAGCGCGAGCTCGAGGACTTCCTCGAGTGCGGGATTTTGGAGCACGGCTTCCTTCGGGTCCGGTGCCAGGATTGCCACAGCGAGCGCTTGGTGGCCTTTAGCTGCAAGAGACGGGGCTTCTGCCCCAGCTGCGGCGCCCGGCGGATGGTGGAAAGCGCGGCGCTGCTGGTCGACGAGGTCCTGCCTCGCCTGCCCATGCGCCAGTGGGTGCTGAGCTTTCCCTTCCAGCTCCGGTTTCTGTTAGCGAGCCTGCCCGAGATCATGAGCCGGATGCTCGGCCTCGTCTACCGGGCCATCGAGACCCATCTCGTCCAGCAGGCGGGCTGCACCCGAGCCACCGCCAAGACTGGAGCTGTCACCCTGATCCAGCGATTCGGCAGCGCCCTGAATCTGAACATCCATTTCCACATGCTGTTTCTGGACGGCGTGTATCTCACAGACTATGAGCAACCGGTGTTTCGTCGGCTGCCGGCGCCGCCTCCCCAGACCTTGGAACAGTTGGTCCACACCATCAGCCAGCGCGTGGGCGCTTACCTGGAGCGCGAGGGCCTGCTGGTGCGGGACATCGAGAACAGCTACCTGCAGCTCGAGGCGTCTGAACAATCCGCCATCAACGATCTGCTCGGCCACTCGATCACCTACCGCATTGCCGTCGGTCCCCAGGCTGGGCGCAAGGCGTTCACGCTGCAAACCGTTCCAGCCCGGGAAGAAGATCGCGACAACAGCCAATTGGCCAAGACCGCCGGCTTCTCTCTGCACGCCGGGGTCGCCGCCAAGGCCCATCAGCGGCGCAAGCTCGAGCGACTGTGCCGCTACTTCGCCCGCCCGGCCGTGGCCACTGATCGGCTGGCACTCACCCCACAGGGGAATGTGCGCTACACGCTGAAAACGCCGTACCGGGACGGCACCACGAACATCATCCTCGAGCCGCTGGATTTCATCGCCCGGCTCGCTGCTCTGGTGCCCAAGCCGCGTGTGAACCTCACCCGATTCCATGGGGTGTTCGTGCCCAACAGCCGCTTCGGGTCGAGTCCAGTAGTTGCGGTCTTGAGGCATGATGTCCGATAGCCGCCACATAGCAGTCTTTCGATCACAGTACATCGAGTAACCGGATCCGGCCAAGAGCGGACGCTGAATAACTAGCAAGCCGGCGGTAAGGTCAATTTGGTCGCATCGAGGACACAGCGGTCGAGAAGCGGATCTTGAACGACGTCGCACACCGGGTCGAATCCCGTTCAGAGCACCCGCCTCCGGCCCGGGCCCCGTGTTCACACGCCCCATCGTATAGTTCTCGATGTTGACATTTCACTAACATCGCGTCGTTTGGCGAAAATCCTTCAGGCCGCCTTCTGGCGTCCCCTATCGCTCGCAAGCTACGTGGTGTAGCCTATTTAGCTCTTCTCGCAACGGCGCATTCGCGCCGGTTGCAGCATAACCACAAGAAACGAAACTCGAAATCCGGCCATGGCCTACCTCAACAACGTTCTTACCTCGCGGCGCCACGAAGACCGTACCCTGTCGGGACCAATCGTGCTTCTGGTTGTCGGTTTCGTTTACGTGGCGCTCGCTCAGTACATCGTCATCCTCAACGACCCGGTGGCGCTGGGTGCGGGGTTCTGGCCCGCGGCGGGCTTCACGCTGGGCACGCTGCTGCTGCTCCCTACCCGCCGCTGGCCCTGGGTGATCGCGGGTGTGGTCGCCGGTGAATTCGGGGGCAACCTCGTCCATGGCTACCCCGTCCTGGCCAACGTGTTCTGGACACTGGGTAACTGTGCCGGACCGCTGACCGGTGCCTTCTTCCTGCGCCGCTATGCCAGCGAGCAGGGGAGTCTGGTTCCGGTGCCCAAGTTGTTGGCATTTTTTGCATTTGGAGTGTTGCTGGGACCGTTGGTCGGCGCCACCCTGGGAACCTTGGGATCGGTGCTGGGTGTGGGCAAGCCGTTCTGGCTGGTATGGCCCAAGTACGTGGTCGGTGATGCCCTCGGAACCTTGGTTGTGG
>NZ_JBXWZQ010000242.1:0-3999 GCF_059432795.1 Nitrococcus sp.
TGTTGCGATCCGTGGGGGCCCTTCGGCCCTCCGCGCGTGGTTATTTATTGCGAGCACCACATCCCACGCCACAAAACATGCAATCCGCCCCGCGGTCGGGGGCTCGCCGGTGATCCGGCCGGCAGCGCGGAGGCTCTGCGGCAGCCGGTGGGCGCGCGAGCCCGAGACACGTCTTCTGAATTTCTAGGCAAACATAAAAAAGGGATCGTGACGATTAAATGCGGACCGCAACGCGCGCGGGGCCGAGACGCAGCGGCCCGCGGAAAAGGCTGAGCGCAGCGCCGTTGCGGACCTGACGCCAAGCACGCGGAAACTTTACGGCAGCCCCACCGCGCGCGTGCGATACGCTGGTTTTCAGCTACTCGGGTCACGGCGGGCAGGAGCCCGAGACGGTGCCCGGCAGCGAGGCCAACGGCATGGACGAGGCGTTTCTGCTGGGGAACTTCGATCCGGCGTCGCGCACCGGGGCGGCCGAGCGCATCGTCGACAACGAGATCAACGCCTGGCTGGCCGCGGCGGGCAAGAAAGACGTGCGCGTCATCTTCATCGCCGACGCCTGCTACTCCGGCACCATGACCCGCAGCGTCGACGGCCGCGTATAGCGCGACAATCTGGATGTGAGTGGCGCGTCAATCAAGGTGAGATCGCGGCGGCCGGGAGTAATGATTGTCGCTGGCGGTGCTCTTGGCAAGTTTTTCCTTCCACCGGCACCGCAATTGCGGCGCCGGATGATCAGTGGCGAAGCCGGCTCGCCGGCGGATCCACCTTTCGCGATCGACGCCACTATGGCGGCACCGCCGGGCGACCATGCCAGGCAGAGCGCCAACGCTTGATTGTGGTACAGCGTCAATCAGGGCCGGACTTGATCGTTGCTTTCTTTGCCGGCCGGCCGCGGCCACGTTTGCGCTCGATGGCGGTTTTGCGGCGGTAGCTCTCGACGTTCATTTCCAGGATCGTGGCGTGATGCACGAGACGATCGATGGCCGCCAGCGTCATGGCCCGGTCGGGGAAGATTTTGCCCCACTCGCCGAACGGCTGGTTGGCCGTGATCAGCATCGAGCGGCGTTCGTAGCGTGCGGCGATCAGCTCGAAGAGCACGCTCGTTTCCGCCTGATCCTTCGTGACGTAGGCAAGGTCGTCGAGGACGAGCAGGTGATATTTGTCGAGCCTGGCGATGGCATTTTCCAGTGCCAGCTCGCGGCGCGCGACCTGCAAGCGCTGCACAAGATCGGTCGTGCGCACGAACAGCACGCGCCAGCCGTTTTCGACAAGCGCCAGCGATATGGCGGCCGCCAGATGGCTCTTGCCGCCACCGGGCGGGCCGAACATGAGAAGATTGGTACCGCCGTTGAGCCAACCGTCACCGGCGGCGAGCGCCATCACCTGTGCCTTGGAGACCATCGGCACGGCGCCAAAGTCGAAGGTGTCGATGGTTTTGCCCACCGGAAGGCGGGCTTCGGCGAGGTGCCTGGCGATGCGGCGGCGCGAACGCTCGGCAATCTCGTGCTCGGCCAATGCGGCCAGCAAGCGTGCAGCCGGCCAGCCCTCCTTGTCGGCGCGCGTGGCCAGTTCGGCCCACATCTGTTTCATTCCCGGCAGACGCAGATCGCTCAGCAGGAGATCGACGCGGCCGGCGTCGACGATGTCGGTCTTTTTTGTCATGCCGCCGCTCCATGCTGAACGTCATGGACCACGGCCAACTCATCGTACGCGCTCAACGCCACCAGCGCGACGTTGACCTCAGGCACGGTTGCGGCATCCGGCCTGAACCGTTCGGACAGTGCACTGGAATCAGGCAGGCGACCGGCGTCGAGATCATCCTCGATGGCCTGTGCAAGCTCACGCTCACAGGCGCGGTCGTGGGCAAGGGCCAGCAGGGCGACGATGACGCGACAGGCATGCCGGTCGCCTTCGCGCTCGCGCAGGACGTCGAATGCACGCGCATAGGCCGGTCGCGGAAAGAGCTGGTCGCGATAGACCAGGTTCAACAGCGCCATCGGCTTTTTGCGTAACGCGTGGATAACGTGGCGGTAATCGACGACATGTGCGGTCTTGCCATCGGCGCGCCGTCGTTCACGGCGCAACGTCATCAGGTGGGTTGATCCAAGCAGGCATTCGAGCCGGTCATCGTAGAGTTTGACCCGCAGGCGATGGCCGATCAGCCGGGACGGCACCGTGTAGAACACCTTGCGCAACAAGAACCCGCCGCTGGAGGTCACCGTGACCTGGACCTCCTCGAAATCCGTCGTCCGGCGGACCGGCAAGGCTTTCAGCCTGGCCCGTTCCAGGTCGATCTGCTTGCGCCGATGGGCATTGTGGCGTCCGACGATCTCATCGATGAAGCTGCGATAGGCATCCAGATCGGCAAAGTCGCGGTTGCCGCGCAGCAGAAGCGCATCCTCGACCGCCTTCTTGAGATGGCTGTGTGCACTTTCTATCGAGCCGTTCTCATGGGCAAGGCCGGGATTATTCCGCGTCGGCGTCATGCGGTAGTGACGCATCAATACCTGATAGCGGCGCGTCAGGTCGTCCCGGACAGCTTTGTCCAGATTGCGGTACGCCGCCGACAGGCTGTCGCTGCGGTGCTGTTCGGGGGCGCCGCCAAGCGCCCACAGGGCGTTCTGTAACCCTTCGGCCAGCGCCGTGAAGCTTTCGCCGCCGAGGATAACGTGAGCGTGCTCAAAGCCCGAGAAGACGAGCCGGAAGTGATAAAGCAGATGTGCGAGCGGTTCACCGGCAATGGAGATGCCGGCAGATCCCATATCGGTGAAATCCGACAGGCCGAGCCGGCCCGGCTCATGTGTCTGGCGAAAGATAACGTCCTGTTCCGGGCCGTTCAATGCCCGCCAGGCCCTGATGCGCCGCTCCAGGGTGCGGCGGATGCCGGGACTGAGTTCGGGATGTCGCCGCCGGATCTCATCGAAGACGGCGACCGGCCGCAGGCCGGGTGCTGCCTCCAGCATGGGCACGACGTCACTGTCCCAGATGCCGGCCAGCGGGTCGGGGCGGCGGCGGCCGCGCGGCTTTTTCTTGTGCGATGGCAGGCGCGGATCGGCTTCGATCCGGTAGGCGGTGGCAATGCTGAACCCGGACTTCGCGGCAGCGGCTTGCGGGGTGTCGGTCTGACGAAAACGCATATACAGCCTCATCTGACGATCGTTGATGTGGAGGCCGGGCAAAAGATGATCCCTCCTGTCATGGACGAATCACAAGCTTGCCTCGGCCACTGATGACCGCCAGGTCACGCCCGAATACGAGCAAAGCCGGTTTGGCGCTGCCTCCAGTCGGGCTACGCCCTCCCTGCACCAGCGCCAAACCCGCACATTCTCATCTTGATTGTCGCTGTCCTCTCAACGTGATTGTCGCGCGGCAGGTGCTGGTCATCGGGCTGGGCGTGGTCGGGCTCTCGGCCTGGCTCGGCTGGCTGGACTATGTGCTGCTGCCCGCGCTTGGCCTTTTCATCGGCATTACGGCTTACGGCCTCTGGCGTCGGCAGCGAGCCATCCCCTGCTGCTAAGCAGATACCAAAGCAACGAAGGAAGACACCTGACATGACGGATTGCTGTACGCCGAAGCCGACAGGCCATAGCCATTACGACCTTGCCGTCGTCGGCGCCGGTTCCGCGGGATTCTCCGCCGCCATCACGGCCGCCGAACAGGGAGCCAATGTCGCCAAGGGGAGCACCTTCCGGATTGCCCCCTTCGCCGGCATCGAGCTTCCCACAGGCGATGACGACGACGCCGACAGCCTGGGCAGGCTCCCCGCCACGCTGCAACTGGGCTCGGGCTCCTGGGATCCGCTCTTCGGCGTCGTGGCGACATGGCAGACGCTTCAATACCAGATCGACGCGCAGGCCAGCTACAAGGTTAACACCGAGGCGAACGGCTTCGAGTTCGGCGACGAGCTGCGCCTCGATGCACGAAATTGCCCTCAAGCACGCCATGGAGGAACCCCTGCACGCCCGAGCCCAGTTCGCGTGGCCAGAGGCGGTATTGCAG
>NZ_JBXWZQ010000243.1:0-2643 GCF_059432795.1 Nitrococcus sp.
GTTTCAGGCATTGGGTTGCATCGAGGCAACCGATGAGATGTTTCAAGGCGGTGGTCACCGGCCAGCCCGACTGTATCGCCGCAGGCAGCCCCACCGGGTGCAGTTCATTAAATAGGCCCGCGCTCCAGCGCTTAAGCCGGATCGCGATGGAGGTGGAAGCGTTATGACACACCCGCAGGCGATGCCAGGGGAGCAGACGGTGCGTTTTTTCCGCGAGCGCGCCTTCGAGGCCGATGAAGGCCTTGTTTCGGGTGAGCGCGAGGCGCTGCGGGAGCGCATCCTTCGTTTGCTGCGCGAGCGCGATGCGGTGCTGGTTGCCCATTACTACACGGCGCCCGATATTCAGAGGCTCGCCGATGCGAGTGGCGGGCACGTCTCGGATTCCCTCGATATGGCGCGATTCGGCGCGGAACACTCGGCCACTACACTGGTAGTGGCGGGCGTTCGCTTCATGGGGGAGACGGCCAAGATTCTGACCCCGGAGAAGCGGGTGATCATGCCGGAGCTGTCGGCCACCTGCTCGCTCGACATCGGGTGCCCGCCCGATGTCTTCGCCGACTTCTGCAGCCAGCATCCCGAGCGCACGGTGGTCGTGTATGCCAACACCAGCGCTGCGGTCAAGGCGCGCGCGGACTGGGTGGTGACCTCGAGCATTGCCGTCGATGTGGTGCGCCACCTGCACGCGCGCGGAGAAAAAATCCTCTGGGCGCCGGATCGGCACTTGGGTGAGTACATTCGCAGCCAGACCGGGGCGGACATGCTGCTCTGGAACGGAGCCTGCATCGTTCACGAGGAGTTCAAGGGTCGGGACTTGCAGCAGCTGCGGGCGCAATACCCACAAGCGCGAGTGCTGGCGCATCCGGAATCACCGGCCGCCGTGATCGCGCAGGCCGACCGGGTCGGCTCGACCTCGGCGCTGCACAAGGCGGTTGCGGAGATGCCGGAGAAGGTGTTCATCGTCGCGACCGACAACGGCATCTTTCACAAGATGCGCGAGGCGGCGCCGGGAAAGCTCCTGCTGGAGGCGCCGACCGCGGGCAAGAGTGCGACCTGTCAGAGCTGCGCGCATTGTCCCTGGATGGCGATGAACGGGCTGCGCAAGCTCGCGGGTGCGTTGGAACGCCTGGACAATGAGATCGTCGTCGAGCCGGCCATCGCCGCGCGGGCCAGGGTTTCACTGGGACGGATGCTGAAGTTCGCGCGCGCCGGCGGGGCACCGGTTTACGGGGCGGGTGACGCTTGAGCTGCCATGAATCCTGCCCGACGCATTTTCAATCCGCCTGCTCGGAATCACAGATGGGGCATGAACAGCCAGCAGAACGCGTCCCGTACACGCGCTGCATATGAGCGTTCATTGAGTTCCCGCAGCGTCACTTCGTTGCTGCCCAGCCGGACCTGGTCGATGTGATGGGCCAGCCCGCCGGCAACGGCCGGGTCGTAGACTTCCGCCACCAGCTCGAAATTCAGATACAGGCTGCGCGGGTCCAGGTTGGCCGAGCCGACCTGAGCGTAGTGCTGATCGACCACGAACAGCTTGGCGTGGCTGAACGGCGGGGGGCGGTAATAGATATGGACACCCCACTTGATGAGCTGCCAGAGCATGTTGCGCGTCGCCCAGTGCATGAAGTACAGGTTGTTACGCCCCGGCAATACGATGTCCACCCGGATCCCGCGAATCGCGGCGGCCTGCAATGCGGCGATCAGTTCCCGCGGCGGCAGGAAGTAGGGCGTCATGATGGCGATATGGTGTCGGGCGGCGGCGATGGCGCCGACGAGCACCATGGACAGCCGATTGAGGCTCTCATTGGGGCCGTCGATGATCGCCCGGCAGAAGGCGTTGCCCGGCGTGCCGGGCGGTGGATGCTGCGGCGAGCTCTGATCGCCGGTGGTGAACAACCAGTCGCTGAGGAAGACCGATTCGATTTGGCGGCCCACGGGCCCTTCGATACGAAAATGCATGTCTGTGATGCCGCGTCGGCCGTCGTGGCGGTGAATCAGGTGGCGGTCACCGATGTTCATCCCGCCGATGAAGGCGATGTCACCGTCCACGGAGAGGATCTTGCGGTGGTTGCGCAGATTGAGCAGCAATCGCGGGGGGAGCAGTCGCGGCGGCAGGAAGACCGCAACACGGACGCCGCGGCGACGCAAGATGGGGCGGATGCGGGGAATCGAGTACCACTCGCCGGCGCCGTCGAGTAGGACGCGGACATCGACGCCGCGCGCCTGGGCCTGCACGAGGGCGTCCGCAAATTGCCGGCCGGTCGGGTTGCTGTCGAAAATATAGGTGGAGAGGAAAACCGTTCGCTGGGCGTGCTCGATGGCGCTCAGCATTGCCGGGTAGGCGCTCTCGCCGTTGTGCAGCGACTCGACGCGGTTGCCCGGTATCAGCGGCAACCCGGTGACCGCGCTGGAAATCCGAGCCTGTTGCGAGAATTCAGGCTGCACCCGCCCGCTACGCTCGAGTGCGGCGGAGCCGTGAGCGAGCGGTTTCTGCTCGGAGCGCAACGCCCTTGCCCGCAGGTGAATGCGGTTTATGCCGAGCAGGAAGTAGAGCAGCGGCCCCACGATGGGGAAGAGCAGGGATACGGCGATCCAGCCAAACGCCGCGGCCGGCTCGTGCTTGTTGAGCAGAGCGTGTAGGGC
>NZ_JBXWZQ010000244.1:0-2662 GCF_059432795.1 Nitrococcus sp.
TGCGAGCGCCACCACTTCACCATCGAGAACGGCCTGGGTATCCGGTAGGCGTTGCCGTAAGGATGCCGCGAGTGCGGGGAAACGTTCGGTCCAGTTCTTGCCATTGCGGCTGCTCAGGCGGACAGCCCCTTTGTCGAGCTGCGCCATTAGGCGATAGCCATCGAATTTGATCTCGTGGATCCAACCGCTGCCCTTGGGGGCGCTCCGCGTCAGCGTGGCGAGCTGGGGGCGAAGCGCCTGGGGCAGTAAATCCGCCACGGCACCGTTGAGGCGGCTCGGATCCGGCAGCTCGGGAGACGCGGGAGAACGTTCTGCTGGGCGCCCGGCGTCGGACCGAGCTGCGTGTGCGATCTGCTCCATGGTGCGATCCGTGACGACGCTTCGATCATTGAGTTTCGGTGAGGACGGCTTGGTTGCCGAATCGGCATTCGCCCGATTGATCAGGAGCCAATTCACCTGCCGCTCTGAGATCTCGCCCCTCATACGCACAAGGGTCCAGGTGCCTTGCAGCTTGCGTCCCTCGAGTATGAAATCGAGGCGTCCATCGCGCACGCCATCCCTTTGAGCACTCCAACGGCCCTGATCCCATAACATGACCGTGCCGCCGCCATATTCCCGCTTGGGGATCACGCCCTCGAAGTCCCCGTACTCCAGGGGATGGTCCTCGACTTCCACGGCCAGGCGCTTCTCGCCGGGCGCGAGGGCCGGTCCCTTGGGTAACGCCCAGCTTTTCAGTACGCCGTGTTGCTCGAGACGAAGATCAAAATGCAGGCGCCAAGCGGCGTGCTTGTGCAGCACGAAGCGTCCGCCGAGTGTCGCGTCCGTCTCCTTCGGCGGTTCCCCGGCCGGCTCCGGGGTACGTCGAAAATGGCGTTTTTCGCGGTACTGCTTGAGCCTGTCCATTGCCGTCCTCTGCAGCGCTCGTGGATGATGGAGCCGGATACCTCGCATAGAGTGGAGCGCTTCGCTCGTATCCGACCGCGGCCCCGGTCGCTATGCAGTGCCTCGATTCGATCGTCTCAGCTCGCCGGGTCGGCAGATCGCCTGTTGGCCATGCCCACGGCTTTGCCGGCGTTACTACTTACTTAGTGTTCTGGGGCCGCCCGGAGTTCGGAGCCGACGAGGGTCGTTGAAATATCGGATCGAGACCGCGTATCCACGGTGCGAACGGCGGTCGAGGGCGGCACAGCAGGGTAGGCAGACGGTGCTGTTGTCGTGTTGTCGTGATGTACGGAGCTATGGCCGGGAGTCGCATCGCTCGCGCCGCGATGACGCAGGCGCCGGCGGATTCCGAGGGTAGAACGCTAGGAGCTCCGGACGTGTTGTCATCCCGTTACGAACATATTGCGGACTTCGTTCGTAGAGCCGGATACGTCCGGGTCCCGGCGTGAGGGCGGGCCTCAACGCCGGGTAGACGCGTCCCGCCTCAATGGGACAGCTGCGGGCATAGCGGCAGGCGGGTGTGCTGCTGCGCTAGCGCTAAGCCCCCGAATAGCACGGCGGTGTAGACGAGAGCTCCGGCGAGCGTGTAGTGGAAAAACGGTAGCCCTGCAAGATAGCAGGCGAGCAGTCCGCTTGCGTTATGGGGATAAAGCCCGCTGGTCAGCCAGGCGCCGAAGTTTGTCACCAGGAAGAATAAAATGGCCGCCATTACCGCGCCGCCCGCGATCCGAGAGATCGTTAACCGTTGGCGCAACCAGCCCGACCCCAATGCGGCGATCAGTTCCACGCTTGCATAAACGAAGGCCATTCCGCCGTAGACGAGCCCATAGTCATAGATGACAAACCCCAGAACGAGATCGCTCAGCGCCAGGGCCAGCAAGGGCAGCAAAAGCGCTACGCGCCGGTCGGCCAGGTAAGCCCCACCGAAGAGCGCCACGGCCTCGATCGGAGTGAAATTCGGCGGGTGGGGCAATAAGCGTGCCGCCATCGCGGCGATCATTATGCCGGCCAGCAGCAGGGTCGTTCGGCGAAACATCGCGAGATACCTCGATTGTTGTCGTCGCTGAGGGTTTTCCTTCACTTCCAATGACTTGGCTGCAGGATTTTTTCAGCGTCCTGATTTGGCGGAAAGATCTCAGGGTGCAGCATTCCCGCTAGAATTTCCAGGCTGTCTATCAGACGCGGTCCCGGCCGGTTGAAGTAGGCGTTGCCATCGACGAGGTAGACCTGATCGTTGCGTACCGCATCGAGCGCTCGAACCGCCTGCACGTTGGCCATGCGGGTCCAATCCTTCGCGGCGCGCTCGGCCGTCTGCCCGCAGCAGGCGATGACCAGCACGCCGGGCCGCGCCGCTTGCAGCGCGTCCCAGGTCAGGCGCATCGACGGTTGACCGACTTCTCCCAGGACGCTTTCGCCGCCGGCAATGCTGATCAGCTCCGGCGTCCAATGCCCGGCGCAGTATAGCGGATCCAGCCACTCCAGCAATGCGACCCGCGGGCGGCGCTCGGCGAGCGCAACGCCTTGCACGACCTTGGCGATCCGTTGCTGTAGCTCGACGATCAGGCGGCCGCCCTGCCGGACGACCCCCAGCGCCGCGGCGACCTGCTCGATCGTGTCGAGCACCCCGGCGAGTGTGGAGGCCTCCAAGTTCACGATGCGTGGCGGCTCGGCGAGCGCGGCCGCAATCTCGGCGACGGTCTCGGGCCCAGGAGCGCAGACC
>NZ_JBXWZQ010000245.1:0-2644 GCF_059432795.1 Nitrococcus sp.
CAAGGCCGCCGTGTTGGCCAAAGATGCAATGGAGGCTCGCCCATGAATGGGGGATTCGATTATAATCACGCCTTCTCCCGAACCATTGGCTGGATCACCCACGAAGAACAGGCGATCCTTCGCCACAAACGCATTGCCATCGCGGGCTTGGGGGGTGTGGGTGGCAGTCACCTGCTCACGCTGTCTCGGCTCGGAATCGGCGCTTTTACACTGGCGGAGATGGACTGCTTCGGGCTGGAGAACTTCAACCGTCAGGCGGGGGCCTTCCTGTCCACGGTGGGGCGCGCGAAGCTCGACGTCCTCGCCGATATGGCCCGGGACATCAACCCGGAGCTCGATATCCGCGCCTTCCCCAGCGGGGTCAACGACGGCAATCTCGGCGATTTTCTCGACGGCGTCGATCTCTACGTCGACGGCCTCGATTTCTTCGCGCTCGATATCCGGCGCAAGGTCTTCGCGGCCTGCGCCGAGCGCGCCATCCCGGCCATCACGGCCGCACCGCTCGGCATGGGCACCGCGATGCTGGCGTTCCTGCCGGGCGGAATGACATTCGAGCAGTATTTCCGGCTCGAGAGCTGCGCCCCGCCTGAACAGTATCTGCGGTTTCTGCTCGGGCTTTCACCCGCCCGGCTGCAGATGGGCTATCTGGTGGAGCCCTCGGCGGTGGATCTTGCCGCGCGCCGCGGCCCTTCGACCCCCATGGCATGCGAGCTCTGCGCGGGTGTGACCGGCACCGAGGCGCTGAAGATTCTGCTTCGCCGCGGCGAGATCCTCACCGCCCCGCGCGGCTATCACGTCGATGCCTATCGCAACCGGCTCGCCCGCACGTGGCGTCCATTCGGCAATCGCAACCCGATCCAACAAATTGCGCTGGCGATCGCCCGCAGGCGATTCGGACAGACCTTACAGCAAACGCCCGCCGTAGCGCCGCGCGCTTCCGCGACGGCCACGTCGACGGCGTTGCGCATTCTTGATCTCGCCCGCTGGGCGCCAAGCGGCGACAACACCCAGCCGTGGCGCTTCGAGGTCATTGACGACAGGCATGTCGTCGTGCATGGCTTCGATACTCGCGACGACACCGTCTACGACCTGCAAGGCCACGCGAGCCAACTCTCGCTCGGGATGCTGTTGGAGACCCTGGCCATTGCGGCCACTCAGTTCGGGCGTCGCGCCGAGATCAACCGCCGGGTCGGCCTGTCCGAGCGCACGCCGACGTTCGATGTGCATCTCCCGGACGCGCCGTCTCACGCCCTCAGCCGGCTGGCGCCCTACATCCGCGCCCGCACTGTTCAGCGCCGGATCATGCGCACCCGAGCACTGGCCGCGCACGAGCGGGAAACCCTGGAGGCGAGCCTGCCGCCGACCTTTAAGGTGATCTGGCATGAGGGACTCGGCAACCGCCTGCGTGTAGCGGCGCTTCTCTCTACGAACAGCAAGATTAGGCTGACGATTCCCGAGTCCTTGGAGGTGCATCGACGAATCAGTCGTTGGAACGCGCGCTTCAGCGAGGACGGCATCCCCGATGCCGCGCTGGGGGTCGACACGCTGACCACGAAACTCATGCGGCGGCTGATGAAGCGCTGGGAGCGAGTCGATTTCGCCAATCGCTATCTCGCCGGCACGCTCCTCCCGCGTGTCCAGCACGACTGGATTCCCGGGATCGCCTGCGCGGCTCATTACGTGATCGTTGCCGAGCACGCGCCGCGAGAGGTGGACGATTTCGTGCGAGCGGGGCAGGCGGTGCAACGCTTCTGGCTCACCGCCACCCGGCTCGGGCTCTACCAGCAGCCGGAAATCACCCCGCTGGTGTTCTCGGAGTATGTCCGCGATGGGGTGGCTTTCTCCGCCAAGCCGGGTGCCTCTCGGCAGGCGCAGATCATCTCGGAGCAGCTCATGCAACTGATCGGCGCCGATGCAGCCCAGAATGCGGTCTGGATGGGGCGGATCGGCGAGAGCGCCGCGCCCCGAGCGCGATCCACGCGGTTGCCGCTGGAAAAATTGCAATGGGCGGGTGGCGGCGCGCTCGCCTGAGCGATGCATTCGTTGCGTTGCTCGCATACTGCGACCGACGACGCATAATAAAGCGGATAAGGCGCAATTACTCGCGCCTTCTCCGCCGTTTCGGCTCGTCTTGCGATACAGCGCTTGCTTACGAGCGCTTGCTCCGCTGGCGGGCCGCGCCGAGTCCCAGCAAGCCCATCCCGAAGAGTGCGAGTATGCCGGGCTCCGGCACCGCCGCCGCCGTGCGAGTCGTTTGCGTCGAGGTCTGCGCATTCAACACCAACGTCCAGTTGCCGTCGGAGAGACCGTCGACCAGGATACCGAAGGCCCCCTGACCAGGCGCGAAGGCGTCGCTGGTGCCATCCGTGGTGACGCCGACGTTGCCATTCAGGTTAAAGTCGTCATCATTCTCCGTGCAGGTGAGCCCCCCTGTCGTCGCGCAGCCGAGCCCATTGCCATCGGGGGCCCATTGTGCGCTTGCCGTGCCGTCGTCATTGCGCAACTGGAACTGCGTTGAAAGATTAGCCTGCGCCGCCGCATTAGCCGCCGTGGGATCGTTGATCTGGGCGAGCAGGTTGGGCGTGGCCAGGAAGCTGAGATCCAACGAGCCATCACCACTCACTGTGAACTGAAATGTAAAGCC